>NZ_JBFOEY010000005.1:0-262693 GCF_040886985.1 Enterococcus sp. C76
TTTGACGTTCGTATCAATCAAGTTAGAGAAGTAGAAGTAGATATTTTTATGGAAGAAGTAGCTATAGCAAACTATGTAGTTGACGCAAATGGTCACTTATATCGTGTAACTGCATCTGACAAAAAAATGGTGGCGAATAAATGGGACGTACCAGAGAATTTTGAAATAGAAAACGCGAACGATTGAGATACTCGTTCGCGTTTTTCAAAATAAAATAGCGTTAAAACACACAATGAACAGACAGAAATGTGAAACTTTCTATATCATCAAAACGGTGTGCCGTACGCATCAGTAATCGAGATCACTCCATCTGGGGACACTCGATAGAAACCGACACTTCCTGATCCTCCTTGGGCACGAGTCTGCTTGCTAGAAGTCGTGAACAAATAATCTTGATCGATTTTTTGATAAAAGCTAGTAACGATATCGTCACTTTGTAATTCGGAACGATGAGCAATAAGAAATAGAAGTGCTTCATCAGAGTTTTCCAATGGAAGAGAAGGTTCAGTTCTTTCCTGCATTTCAGATGTTGAAGAAATGGGAGACGACTGAATGCTTGATTGGCTATATTGCGAATCTACATTACTAGTAGAAGTATTAGTAATGGAAGCAGTAGAAGTACTTTTAGTCGAACCGACTTCAGTTGTTGAATTGGTTAGTGAAGATTCATTGAGAGAATTCTTTGTAGCATTTCCACAGGCTGAAAAAAGTAGTGCAACCCCCAACAATCCTATGTAAAGCCCTTTATTCATGATGGTACCTCCTAAAATAGATTATCTTAATTCAGTATACCACTTCCCATGTGGAATCAGATGACTTCAAATGAAAAAACCTTCCCACTAATGGGAAGGTTCATGAAGATAATAGCTTTTTTAATAATTATAGCTTTCTAATATCTTTCATCAACTTTTCTAGTAATCATAGGGAAAAATTTCAAGCAGTAGATCGCACAAATACCTACGATGATATAAATGATTTTCGCAAAAATAGTTGTTGAACCACCAGCAATCATAGCTACTAAATCAAATTCGAACAAGCCTACCAACAGCCAGTTCAGCCCTCCCACAATCAATAAAGTTAATGCAATAGCATCTAAAGTTTTCATTAGAATTCTCCTTTCTTAAATGATAAAATAATTATATATCAAAAAGAGAAACATTGCTTATATAACGCTCATGGATTTTAGCAAATGATGCAAAAAAAGGAAAAACAAGTAAAGGTATCGCAGATAATGCCTTCAATCAAAAAAAGAAACAGACTTACAAAACGTCTGATTTTCAACATTGACAGTCAGAAATACTTGATGAGCTCCGATGAGGGATGAGGAATGACTTGCGGACTCACTTATCCATAAAATAAACGATAGCCTTCTCGAAAACTCGAGAAGGCTATCTGACGATTCAATATTCATTAATTTAAAGTTTTGGTGACTATTACTAACTATTACTTATTTCTCATTTAAACGATGTATTCCCTAACCTCTAATACATCCTTGTAACTCTGAAGTTACGCCAGTTTTGAATAAATTTCATAAAAACAAATGAAAAGTGTCGCATAAAAATATCTTTCGTGTATCTTTAGTATAACAGAATAAGAAGAAAAAGTCCAGAAGGGATGTTTTTAGCTCATTTTAAAATAACTTTTTAATCAGGTTTAAGTTTGCTATACTTGTTTTTGAGGTGATTTGGCAAGTGAAAAAAAGATTGGAATAGTAATGCTATTCACTGTTTTATTAACAGGATGTGTTTCATTAGCGAATAATTGGTTGGAACATGAAGGTACTTACTTAGTAGCTCATCGTGGCGCACACGTTATTGCGCCTGAGAATACGGTGGAGAGTATCCATCAAGCAAAAATATTAGGCTACCAAGCAGTCGAGATTGATGTTCGGACAAGTAGAGACGGCGTGAATTTTTTGATGCATGATGACACATTGGATCGAACAACAGATGGAACGGGGAAACCAGAGACATACACGATCAAACAACTAAAGAAGTTTAATTTAGATACGAAAAACTATTCAGAATACGTAAATAAAAAAGTTAAGATACCTACTTTTGAAGAAGCCGTAAAGGAAATCAAAAAAAATAACTTGATTGTCAACGTGGATGGTTCAAAAGGAAACTGGCAGGATGAACATTTTGTTAATGAGATCGTAAACACGCTAAAACAAAATAGTGTGTATGAACGTTCATTTTTTGTACTGACGGATAAAAAGATCCGAGACGAAGTCGTAAAGAATCATCCTGACTGCACAGTATCTTGGTTATATGACCAAAAAAATAAACTTGAAGATGAGATTGAACAAGTAAAAAGTTATAAAAAAGCGTTGCTCTCAGTATCTAATGATGCTGCTACAGAAGAAACAATCAATAAACTAAATAAATCTGGAATCGAGTATCAAGTGTATGGGGTGAATGACGTTAAACGATTTGAAGTGTTAAAAAAATCATCCGTTCCAATCGTAGAAACGGATGAAATCAATCCTAGTGATTTATAAACATAATATATTCATTTTATGTAATTACTCATCTTTATATCCATTTTTGAACCTAGGTCGTCAAGTTGACTTAGGTTTTTTATATAGCATGTTCATAAATAAAAAAACTTCTTTTTTATTTTATATTGATATGATTGTGATAAATTCAGTTACTTGTTTTGGTATGGAAAAAAATAACCCGCATGAGGTCGTGGCAGAAGTGTTCATCTTTAAGAAATAAGAAGTAATTTCCGAAACTTGCTTGCCATATCCCCAATTGGGTCAAACTTGTTTAGTTGAATATATTTTTTACATAAGGATCTTTAATAGTTACATTGTCTTTTTTCATCACTTTATGGATTGTTTTGTCCATGAATTCCGTATCAAGAGTTTTTGTTTCCGTGGCGATTTTTTCTAGCTCTGATTTGTATTTATCTTTATTAGAACCTTTATCCTGTTTTTTTACCATTTTTACTAGATAATAGCTTTGCTGATAAGTCGTTGGATCTGTTACAGGAATGATATCAGAAACTTCCCCGTTGTTTAATTGAAATGCTGCTTTTTTTACTTCAGTAGGAATCCCTGGATTGGTTGAATCAAAATTCATTTTTCCATCAGTTTCCTTTAATGTTTTATTTTTACCATAAGTTTGAACAAGCTTGGAGAAATTTTCCCCTTCGTTTGCTTCTTTTTTTGCTTTATCTGCTTCTTCTTTAGTCGAAAGTGGGATGATCTGTGTACTAACTTCTGGATGGAATTCTTTCCAAGCAGTGTCTAGATCTTTATCTGTTAATTTTACATTGGCTTTCAAACCGTACTGGAAAGCCAGCATCTGTTTCAAAAGTTTCTTATATGTCTCTTCTGTTTGGCCAACTGCTTTTAATTGTTCTTTGTAGTTTGGACCAAGTTTTTTGATTTGTTCATTATATTCTTTTGTAACTTCCTTTGAAGAAATCTCTTTTCCGTATACATCATCAAATGCTTTGAAGACGATCATTTTTCTTAATAGTGTTTGATTGTTTGATTTAACTTTTGGGTTATCATAAAAATCCTGAACTGTAAGTGTTCCACCTTTAAACGTTGCAATTGTTTCATTGGACATGCTACAACCTGAGAATAGTAAAATAGCAAATGCTGAAAGGCACATAATCAGTAGTTGTTTTTTCAAAAAATTTCCCATCCTTTCCTTATTAAAGACAGTCTAACAGAAGAACCAGGCAGACAGTCTTTCATTTTCGTAAGGTTGCTGTAGATATTCTTAGTTCGTAAAAATCTATTCTCTCTATGATGGAGAACATTTAGATAGTTTTCACGAGACAAGAAAGAAAAGGGTTGTTACACTTAATATAAAGGAGGGATGAAAGATGATCAGGATTATTCGGTTGATTGGATCTGTTTTAATAGTCTTAGTTGGTTTTGTTTTAGGTATTCTTGTCAATAATGCACTTGCGGATATGTTTATTGGAGACAGTGAATGGATTGGAGCAATTGCTGGTACGGTTGGACATTTAGTTGTTTTTTTACTAGCTTTATTTCTTGCTAGTAAGATAGAAGGGAAAAAAGTGGAAGATTATGGTATTTCTGGACGTGGAAAAGACTGGGGATATTTAGCGGGAGGTCTCGTTGTTGGAATTGGAGTGTTTCTGCTTATTACTAGTCCATTATATTTGATGGGGGCGTATCGGTTAGATTCAGGAAACGCAAACATTGTTCCGCTGATCACGAGTTTTATTTTATTTATTGCAGTGGGGGCATCCGAAGAGCTTTTATTCCGTGGCTTTTTTCAGCATCAGCTGCTTAGATTTGGTCCATTAATAGCAATGATTGGATCTGCTGCATTATTTGCTCTTTTGCACGGATTGAATCCTAACATGACATTTCTGGCAGTTTTCAATATCTTTTTAGCAGGTTGCTTTTTCAGTGCACTTATCTACAGTACAGAAAGTTTATTTACGGCCATCGGTGCTCACATTACTTGGAATTGGACTCAAGGAGCTATTTTGGGTATACCAGTCAGCGGAACGCAAGAACAAGGTTTTTTCTCCACTCTGGTCCAATCGCAAAACACAATAATTACTGGGGGGAACTTTGGGGCTGAAGCGTCTATATCGACTACATTATTCTTGTTAGTCTTGATTGTTGGTTTGTTACTCTATGCATATAAAACAAAGCGGATGAAGAAATACACTGCTGTTTATCAATAAAAGATGAAGAAAGCAAGGCTGATATCGGTCTTGCTTTTTTAAGTCTTTCATTGATTAAATTAAAAAGTAAACAAATTCAAACAAATACACGACATCTTTTGTTAGATTTTCACAACTGACTGTCGTGTTCTCATCATTTTCATCTTATATAATTCCTTTATCAAATAGAAGGTAATTATATGGAGAGTGATAGAAATGAAGAAAACAGCGACCGTATTATTTGTTATTCTTGGGCTAAGTATAATTGCAACAATGATTGGAATCAGTACTTCTGCAAATGAACGGGCAAATGAGAATCTTTCATTTACTGTGAAAACTGATCGGATCGTTTATGACATGACACAGCAAGTCATTACTATTCCGATCAAACCAAACAAAAGCGTGAATGCTAGTGATGTACATGCTGTTCTAACATATGGTTGGGATGGTAATGGAAGTTCAGAAAAGGTTATTGGGGAAGTTTATTTAAAGGACGTACAATGGACCGCTGGTATTGAGTATACAATAATGATTTCTGCAGAACTATCGATTGATGAGATCAAGAGTAAAGATAAAGTTGATTTGATTGTTTTTTATGATGGACAGATGACGATTACGGAGAATTTGAAACCAAGCAGTTGGACAGTTGTTGGACCGCCGAGCAGTACGGATAGCACAAGCAGTGAAAGCAGTACGGATAGCACAAGCAGTGAAAGTAGTACGGATAGCACAAGCAGTGAAAGTAGTACGGATAGCACAAGTAGTGAAAGCAGTACGGATAGTACGAGCAGTGAAAGCAGTACGAATAGCACGAGCAGTGAAAGCAGTACGGATAGTACGAGCAGCGAAAGCAGTACGGATAGTACGAGCAGCGAAAGCAGTACGGATAGTACGAGCAGTGAAAGCAGTACGGATAGTACAAGCAGTGAAAGCAGTACGGAGAGTACAAGCAGTGAAAGCAGTACGGAGAGTACAAGCAGTGAAAGCAGTACGGATAGCACAAGTAGTGAAAGCAGTACAGAGAGTACAAGCAGTGAAAGCAGTACGGATAGTACGAGCAGTGAAAGTAGCACAGAAAACACGAGTAATGAAAGCAGTACAGAGAGTACGAGCAGTGAAAGCAGCATAGAAAACACGAGTAGCGAAAGCAGCACAGGAAAAGTAAATAATGAACTTGATTTGGTACCTATCATACCAACTAAGGAACAAAAGAGAAATGCAGGGAGCAACCTAAAAAGTGTGCTAAAACAGCCTGATTTTGTTTCTCGTGGAATTGATCGTCAAGAAAAAGCGAAAGAAACAGATAAGAGAAAAAGCGGTTTACCAGAAACTGGTAGTAGAACCTTAAACAAGCTAATTACATGGATGGGTGTGCTACTCATTTTGATTGTAGGAGCAAGCTATTTTCGTTCTCTCTTCCATCGAGTGAAATAAAGAATAAAAGCAACAGATCTAAAATTGAATAAAGCGATAGATTTTTGAGTGAATATTTCATTCGAGAGTGCTGTATTGCCTGGCGAAGTTGTAGCTTTGCCAGGTTTATTTTTGTTTACTAACCTATTTGAGAAACAGGAAATAACAGGAACACAAATGGAAAATAAGAGCAAGAATAATTGACAATGCACACTACGCATGGTAGTATCTCTGAAAAATCAGTAACGAATCTATTTGTACGTCATTCATGTAGCTGTCGGAATAAGTCTAAATAATAGATAAAAAGGAGTATGTACTTTGTTTGAAGAATTTATTGATATCAATGAAAGGCAAGTATATCAATTTTTGAACTATTGTTATGAAAGAGACGAGAAATTATATGTGGTGAAGGATATCGCTTTAGATCTAAACTACACCCTGGCTAAGATGAATTCGGTGATTCAACAAGCAGAGTCATTTTGCGAAAGGTATCCAGAATATAAATTATCTTTTCTTTCAGAAAACAAGATGATAAAAGTCGAATTTTCTTCTCAGTTTTTACTGAGTAAAGTTTATTCTATACTGTTAGAGGGAACGATTGGTTATATTTTACTGGATTCACTTTACAAAGGTACTTATCAATCCTTAGAAAATCTTAGTCAAAAAAATTATATAAGTTTGCGTACGATTCAAAGAAAATTAAGAGAACTCAATACTATTTTGAAAAACTATCATTTATCTTGCAGCTTGAAAAAAGGGAATCCGATAGAAGGAGAAGAATACCGTATCCGATACTTTTTTCACTTGATGTATTGGCAGTCATTCGACGAAAATCATTCTGACATATTATCAAGTATAAAAAATAAACGTCAACTATTAGAAAAATTTGCAAAACATGCGCCATATACGCGTAGTATAGATAGAAAGAAATGGATCAGCCTCCTAAGAATTTCGTTGCAACGAATGAAACAAGGCCACCCGATTACGTATGTCCCAGAAGAGATGAACAAATTTGTGCATCCATTGATAACAAAAGAAGAGTTTACGCATTACATACTAGAGCCTTTTTTTGAAGCAAACTTCTGGTCGATGAATCACATCACTCCAACAGAGCAAGCTTACCTTTATTTTATGTTTGGTGTAATGAATACCTATTTGGAAGAAGATTTGTTGGATGCTCCAGATAAAGTACAAGAAAGTTGGGGTTGGATTGAATCGTCTATTGTAGAAAATTTTGAAAAAAAATTCAAGATTTCTTTTACAACTTCAGAAAAAAATTATCTATCTGTCAATTTGGCAATGATCCATTTGTATTCAAGGGTTTTTGGGACAAAAAAGAAGGTGGATGCTTTTGGAAAATCAGCAGAAGACAGAGATTTTCAGCATATATTTCCAGTGATGTATCCAATTATGCAACAGTTTTTTAGTGGGGTAGCTCGCAGAATTCCAGAGCTTAATACTTATTATGAAAAGAACAGACGGTTGATTTTTCAATACTGTATGTTAGTCAGGGATATTTTTATAAAACACGAACAACCTGTCATATTCTATATTCAATCAAAGTATGGTAAAACACAGGAATTATGGGCAAAGAAAAGGATATTATCTATGACTGAACGCCCAATAAAATATAGTGCATCCGCTGATCAGTTACCTGATATTGTCATTAGCGATTATCCTATCGATCAAACGGCATATGACCAGACGAATACACAGATATTTTACTGGAATGGACAACCTACAAAAAATGATTGGGCGCGTCTGAAAGCTGAGATCATAAAAATCAGGAATGAGAAAAATAGATCCATATTGGAAAAATTGGATTTCGTTAATTAAGAACAGCAGATTTCTTATACCAAGATCAAGACATCGCCAAAAGATTGTTTTCTTTAAAATCAACAAGATGACCAGAAAGCAAGAGTTCGTTGAGCTCTTGCTTTCTTTTAGTCTTAGGAAGGAACATCCTGATTTTATCTTCGCTAAATCCAGTCAAAAGTTTTGCAGGTTGGTCGTAGATAATCGGTTTTTTCAATAAAGAAGGGGATGTACGAATCTCAATATATAGTTCACTCAAACTAAGCTCATCTATTCTGTGAACAAGATTTTTATAACTAATAGAATGAGTAGAGAGCATTTCGGTCACGCCGTTGTTTGTCAATTTTAGTAAGTGGATAAATTCATTTTTGGTTAGTGGTTGACGAATTAAGTTCTGTTCGATAAACGGTATATCATGTGCGATAAGCCAACGTTTTGCGCGTCTAGAAGACGAGCAACCAGAACCTGTATATAATTTAATCATGATACATTCCTCCAATAGCTAAATATTTATGAAATAATAGCATGAAGAAATAGTCGAAAAGTGCCATTTATAGGTGTAAAATAAGAAAATGTTGTCACGTATAAAGGAACGAAATAGATAAGAAACGCTATCAAAGGAACCCCAATAAAAAAATCAGAAAATGGAATATATTTTTTTGATTTCTAACCATAAAATGGAAAATAGTAGTAAACGAAACATCATTAGAAGAAAGAACTAGAAAAAAGAAAGAAGGCATACGTATGTCAAACACAGCCGACGCATTCGTAGTGATCGATTGACAAAAAGGGGTATGTTTTGATTCTTCGCCGATACACGAATTAGAAACAGTGACAGCATTAGTGAATAAAAGAATCAAAATATACGAAACGATTGGGAAACCAGTTATTTTCGTTCAACACGAAGATGCTCAATTAGTGCCACAAACAAAACCATGGGAGCTATTGTCGGAATTATCTATTCCTGAACACAGTTATTTTGTGAGAAAAACCCATGCGAATTCATTTTATAAGACTAATTTGAGTATGTTATTAACTGAATTGGACTGTCATTCGATCGAGTTATGTGGGGCACAAACAGAGTATTGTATAGATACGACTGTGAAGTTTGCTCATGGATTAGGTTACCAGCTTATGATGTGCAGAGGAGCAGCGACGACTTATGATTATCCTTTTATGAAAGCAAAGGAAACAATCGCTTTTTACGAGAATATTTGGGATAAACGATTTCTGACATTTTTGGAGCAATAAGTTATTTCATCATTTAAAGAAAAGCAGAATGGATACTGGTTTATCCATTCTGCTTTGTTATGTAAATTGAGAAAATAATCCTGTTCTATTTTTATGGGATAAACCGTTTGTTTTTTGTATAAAAAATGTTTGCGTTTACATATAATTCTCCTAGAATCATAAAAAGGAGTGAATCGATTGAGAACAAAACAAGTGTTAAAGGGAGCGTTGGTCGTCTTATTTGCTGTAAGTACAAATGTCCCGCAATGGTCAGTATATGGAGAGAGTATCTTTTACGAATCGGGATCTAGGGAGGTCGAAACCACGGAAACAACTGATGCTAGAAACGAAACGAAATCGAGTACTTCACAAACAGAAACAAGTACTGAAACAACGGCTGAGACATCTGTTACTAGCTCAGATCAAGAAACGACCACTACCACAGATAACCAACAAACAGATGAAGCAACAGCTACAAAAACGCCAAACGACGAATCCTCTTCTACTAAAGTAAGTGACAAAGAGAATGGGACAGAAAACGATGATATCGGTAAAGGCGAAAATTTCAATGGTAAAAAATATTTGAATTACTTTGGTAAACAGATGACAGAAATACTTAATGGACCAGTAGAAGAAATTAACGCACGACTAATAGGTTTAGTATTAAGTGAGCTTTTTGGTAAGGATTATGGTGTAGATAAAGAGATTATCAAACATCTGATTGCTACTTATCTATTGTATGATATCGCTTTTTCTAAAAATAGTGTGTTGATGTCAATGCTTGGAGGTACAGATGATGGTACGACGCCTACAGAAAACACAGGCTTCTATCCAAACACAAAACAACTTCATCAAACTGTACTAAACAAACAAGACGGCAAAATGATGGATGTGTATGCTTACTATGTCGACCAGGGTTCAGATAAAACAGTCATGATCCATGGCGGATTTAGAGGGAATTGGAATAATGGGATCGTTACAGAAGAATACAATGATTTTTATAAGGCAGGGTATAATTTATTATTTGTTGATTCCAGAGCAACTGGTAACAGTGGAGGCGATTATGTAACTTATGGACAATATGAATCAGATGATGTCCTTTACTGGATCAATCAAGAAGTGCGAGAACGTCCATCCCAAAAGATCCTGCTGTATGGTGGTTCTATGGGAGCAGCTACGATGATGTCTGTATTAGCAAAAGATATCCCAGTCAATGTCAAAGGAATTATTGAAAATTGCGGATTTGCATCAATCGATGAACAACTACGTTTTACGTATAGCCAGACAGTAGTCCCCGCATTACCGGCTGCCATAAAAAATCAGTTAGACATCATTGGGGATCAAGAGCATGAAGATTTGTTTATGGGGCTTTTGAAACAATATTATTTTGATCAGGAGATGCATTTGGATCCAACAGCCGCTCTACCTACGATTGGGATGTCTGGTTCATTGCCTAAATTGATCATCCATGGAACGGCAGATGATGTAGTACCTGTGTCTAACGCGCAAAAATTATATGAGTTAGCAGGAGGATATAAAGACCTTTTATTGGTAGAAGGAGCAGGGCATGGGAAGGCGCAGGAAGTTGACCATGCTGCCTACACGAAACATGTAACGGACTTTTTGAAAGTAGTGTTCCATGATCAGATAAACGTGAAATATGTGGATGAAAACAATAAAAGTCTACTCAAAGACCAGGACGAAATCCAGCTTTACGGAGCTTATGGAGAGAATTATGTGACAGAGCAAAAGACATTCGAAGGATACGAATTAGCAAATGTTGAAGGACCGACTGAAGGTGTTTTTAACGAGACGATACCAACTATTATTTACCATTACAAAAAAATCCCAGTAGCTCCACCAAAAAAACAAGATCCGACAGAGAATGCAGACAATAAGGGAAAGAATGAACCTCGAGATGATCAATCAAATGATGATACGCAACCGATTCAGATGACAGTGAAAGTACAAAAAAAGACAGATACAAAAAAAAGAATGTTGCCGAAAACTGGAGAAAAGAAACATTCGCTTCTCATTTATTCAGGTGGATTTTTGTCTGCTAGCACGATTATCACATGGATTTGGCGAAGAAAGAGAGGGTAAATGAATGAAATGGTTCAAGCGAATAGTGATTGCAGTGCCAGTTATCATCGTAGTTATTTTAGTCACTGTATTTTTGATTAATCAAATCACACCAAAGCCGATTAGTTTGCTTGTTAGAAAACAATTTGACACAAGTGAAAAAGAACAAGTATATGCCAGACCAGACGATTTCCAGCAAAAAATCAAACAAATCGATAGAAATAAAGAAATATCTTATCCATCAAAGTACAAAAACAATCATATGGATATCTACACACCGAAAACGGAGAAGAAAAAGTTGCCAATCCTTTTCTGGATGCATGGAGGCGCATATGTAGGAGGGGATAAAAACGATTGTCGTGATTATTTGGAATATCTATGTTCAGACACGCAGCAGATCGTCGTAAATATCGATTATGAACGATCGCCTGAAGCAAAGCATCCTACACCAGTTATCCAATTGAATGAAGCCATTCAAGCAGCCAAAAAAGAGATAAAAGAGCAAGCGGATTGGTCGAATATTTCGATTGGTGGCGATTCAGCAGGTGCACAAATTAGCGGAGAGTATTTGTTAGCACTTCAAAACGAAGAAATCAAAAAAGCCGACCAACTTGATCCAACTTTGGAGAACAAGCAGATCACAAAATTTGTTTCTTTGTCTGGACTACTAGACCCTTCTGCATTTACCCAAGTAAGTGATAAGATTTCTAGCTTTCTTTATGCAAAATGTGGATGGGCTTATTTTGATAATAAGAACTTTGAACGTTTAGAAGAGGTCAAACATTTAGCATTAGCTAGACATACAGACCATTGGACGCAAAAAATATTCTTGACGGACGGAAACACAAATACGTTTACGAAACAAATGGAACAAACAGCTTCTATATTTGAAAAAGCAGGAGTGGAAGTCACAAAAGTAGACTATACGGAGAAAAATGTTGTCTTGAACCATGAATATCAGTTTGATTTTAGTAATAAACAAGCGCAAGAAACATACCAAAAATTAGTAGCATTTTTCAAGGAATAAACGCTCATGATGTAAAAGAGGATATGAAGAAGCTGCTTAGTTCCGAGTCAGAAGGAACTAAGCAGCTTCTCATGTTTGATGAATAGGGGGACTTGTGACTGAAGAGCTTGTAGGTACCGTATATCAGTTCTCGCGAAAGAGACGTCCAGCCTATTGTCAAAAGGTTGTTATGGAAAATATTTATTCGGAATAAGGAAAGGTGATACGATTTTTTTCACGGTCTCTTTTACGTAAATTTTATAAGTCAGATTTGTTGTTTCGATCGTTTGAAAAAGGCAACAAATCCGAAGCCAGCGGAGGCAAGAAGGGATAAAAGACCGAGCGGTAAGCAAAAGAATGCTGGTTCTACTAATATTCCGTTGTTATTGATATAAGGCTGGGAGCAAAGATGAATAGCAAATAAAATCAATGCACTAGCGAAAAAAAGCAAAGAAATATGAATAGCTTTCATACGCAGCACCTCCTTTTTTTATAATTATAGGATAGATAGATTAAGAATTCATAAATGTGTCAAGTTTGTTAGAACGTGAACAAAAAATACCATCCATCTATCATAAGTAAGTTTGGAACAAAGATATCTCATGATAAATGAAAAAGGATTCATCCATCATATAGATAGAAAGTTCATTAGTATATGTCTAGACCAATAATGGAAAATATGAGAAAATAATAGAAAAGGTTTAGGATACCCCCCAAAAGAATTTCCCCCAAAATTCGATGTATCCTAAACTTTTTTATTTTACATAACAATCATAACAACTGTGAAATAAAATTACAAACGATAACCTAATATGTATTCGAAAGCCAGTTTTGTCAAGGGAATGCTTGATTCATCAAAGATTTATTTTTATTTTTTAGAAAATAAGAAACAAAACTAATAAAAAAAAGAAAAAATAAATTTTTCCCTGCTGTATACTATCCTTGTTATCGCATCTAATAAGTCACTCGAATAATACCAATACAACCTTCTCCAAAGATGTGATAACATACGTTCTAACCCACCGACTATTGATGTTCTGTACCACCCTTACAGAACCCGAAAAGCCACTACCAAATATTTGGTAATGGCTTTTTAGGTTTTAATGGATTTTTTACTTTTTCTGTTATAGTAGGATTCTTCCTTTTCTTAGAAAAGATTTAGTTGATTGAGTTAGTCGAATACAATCGTCAATTAGATGGAGGGTTGTCAGATGAGAAGAAGTTATTGAAAACACAAAACGCACCTACTGTTATCATCCAGTAGATGCGTTTAAAGAGAAGAACGAGAATCGTCCATATGAGGGTTTCCACTCCTTATGCAGATTTTTTTAATTCTTGCACTGCTTGTTCGATCGTAACACCTGTTGCTACATGATTGCTATTTTCTTTGTCAAAAACGACAAAGAGATTCAAATCTGTATCCAAGGTTACTCGATATTGTATATCTTTGTTATAGAATGTCATAGCCATTCTCCTTTCTTTAAATACTTGCTGAAAGGCAACGAACGCGTTGATAACGAAATTCCATTTATAAGTATATCACCAATTGAAAGGTTTTCATAGTTAAGAAAGTTTAAAGTCAAAATTTAGCAATCATGTTGTAAAATAAAGTGGGGAGGGAACACAATGACAACTATATTTATAAATGCAAGTCCAAACAAAGAAGGTATGACTAGTAAGTGGGGAGCGAAAGTTCTAGAAGGAATAGATTATGAGAGGATCGATCTTGTAGATTTTCATATTGCTCAATTAGGTCAAGTCAAAGCTAATGATGATTTTGATGCCGTTATGGATAGATTGGCGAAGGCGAACTACGTAGTTATTGGTACACCGATTTATTGGTGGGATATTAGTGGACTGCTTAAAACGTTTATTGACCGTTGGACAGAATTATTCCAAACCGGACTTGATTCAGAAAACGCGCCATTGCACCAGTTACCAGTACTATGGATCGTTCAAGGAGCAGCGCCAGAAGAAGCCATACCAGGCATAGAGAGAATGCTAGAAAATATTAGTGAACGATTCATGATGGATTCACAAGGAATACTATATCAAAAGAGACAAATCTCTGAAGCAAACAGACAACTTAAACAAATGCTAGTAGATAAAAACAAATAAATGGAGAACAATAGGCGGCTCAAACGCGGTTATCCAACTTTTTCATCGATTCGAAGACAATAAATTTTATATTTCATTGCATTATTCTTGTGTTATTAGAAAAAGCATGATATATTAAATAAGTAATCTATTTTGAAACGTAATTTGAGCGATATATCTACATAGATAAAACTCCTTTTGCCTATCAAATATTTATTGCAACGAAAAAACGTACATTGATACGTATCAGGAGGAATTTATTTATGAATAACGGTACAGTAAAATGGTTCAACGCAGACAAAGGTTTTGGCTTCATCACTGGTGAAGATGGAAATGATGTATTTGCACATTTCTCAGCTATCCAAGGCGATGGCTTCAAAACTTTAGAAGAAGGCCAAGCAGTGTCTTACGATGTTGAAGATGGTCAACGTGGCCCTCAAGCAACAAACATTGTTAAAGCTTAATAAAAATTGACTTTTAACCGTCTTTTCGAAAGAAAAGACGGTTTTTTTGTACGAAGAAATTCATCGATCGTTGAATAGGCGGAAGGATGTTTTTCTTGGTGCTTTTTTGTTTCGTCCTTTGATTTTTTCATTTCATAGCTATGTTTGTTTGTCAATAGGTATTTTGGAGAAGTATTTTACATAAAGTTGTGTATCGATTATTAAAAAAATAAAAAAACAGATCAACTATTATTTTTTCATAATTATTTAAAGAGAATTAAAACGAAAAAGCCTAATGGCAGTAAGGTTTTAAAGAGTTTTTTTGTTTTTTAAATAACTAAATTTATTTTAGTTATTTAAATTATACCTTTTATTTTAAGCGTGTTGAACTTATTTTTTTATTTAAAAATAACTATGTTATGTATTACGAAAGTTATAAGAGTTTTTAAATAAAATTTAAGAACATTTAGAAATTATTAAGCTTTATCTGAAAATAAAAAAACGAAATGTTATTATTTTAGTCTGTTTTCATGGGGGGGATAATCTTATGATAAAAAAACTATTTTTACTATCAACATTAACACTAGCAATGGCAGGTTGTTCTACAACCGATTCGGCAACTGAATCAACAACAGAAACAACTGAAGACACGACAGAAGAGGTAAAAGTTGAGACAATCACAGAAGCCGAAGTCGACGAAGCACGGGAACGCTGGGCAGAAGCAATCATAAGTATCGGTGCAGCAAGCGAGGAAGGTATGGAGGAAGCAACAGAAAAAGCAGAAGAAGTCATCGAGACATTGTATGCATACGACGAAGGTGCTGTGCTTTTTAAACCAACTAAAGCTGCAGAGTTACCATTCAGGGCAACAAAAGAAGAAGCACTTTCTTATTTCGTTGGCGGTGATATCAGTGAAGATTCTGGTTTTGCGTTAGAGCCTTGGACAGACATCCGCTTCGACAATCATGAAACGATCATCGATACGGATTCAGCAATCGCATCAGGAGAATATTACTTTACTTCTGGGGAAACAGGTGATGAAACAAAAGTAGAATATACTTTCGGATTCATACGTGATGACGAAGGTAACCTGAGAATCAACTTGCACCATTCGAGCTTACCCTACGTTGGTTAAGCCTTTTTCGATGAGGGAAGAGTAGAAGAGTTTTTCATGTTATATCAGAGCGTGGGACAAAAGTAAAGAAAAACTTTTGTCTCACGCTCTAAACATGTGTAAACGGCGGAAGCAGAAGCAACTCCTTCGGAAATAAGCTGAAATTCCCAAAAATTTGAAAAGCAATTTTCGTGAATTTCCTCTTATCTCTTGGAGTTAAACGCTTCTGTCCCAGTCTCTTTTTTAGATAAGATAAATTCCTTTTTGCTCCAAATTTGCTAAACACTCTGCTAGATACACTTCATCATGTTCCGGATAAATCGGCACGGTACGTTCTACAGCAGGCAAATCAAAAAATGCTTCGCATGATTTGCCGCGGTACATAGGATCTGTCCATTCTGGTGCTGGGCTGTAGCCACGCTTTTCCATTTCGTCCATGACAAGTTGATGATATTGAAATAATTTATAAGGAGAATAGTGGAAGACATAATCTACAGTAGCGTGTTTCTTTCCCCAACCATTTCCTCTCAACGCACAGCATTCTCGATGTTGTCCTAAAAGCTGCTGACGAGGAAGTTTTGAAATCAATTTTTCATGCCATAAACGCATAGATATATCTCCTTTTTGTACATAGTTTGTTCACTTTAAACATTAAATGAAAAAACCAGCACAATGGCTGGAAAAAATCATTTCAGTTTGCTTGCTGTTTCTGAGCGACCAATCAGGTAGTCAACGGAAATATCGTAAAAGTCGGCGATGTAGATCAATTCAATGATACTTGGAATTTCTTCACCTTGTTCGTATTTGCGATATTTGAATAAAGGGATACTTAACGCGCTAGAAACAGCTACTTGAGATAAAGATCGGCCAGTTCTTAAAAAATTCAGACGACAACGTAAAGTATCCAGTAAAATAGCTTCTTCGATACTCATTTAATCACCTTTCATCATAATAGAATAGTTTTGTAACGGCCATAGAAAGCTACACAAGCAATCAACAGCACTCAATGTTTTTTATTTAAACGTATCAAATAAAGAATGACGATCAATAGAGACAAAACCAGCCCTGATAATTCTTTTACAAAAACACTATCAGGTTCAAAGTAGTTGTAATTAAAAACCTTCCACATAAAATAAATAACCGGAAGAGTCAAAACAGCTAAATAAAGCCGTTCTTTGTTCCAATGCATAAGATAAAAAATAATTGCGATCAGGACGACCGAAGGCAACCAAAACAAAACTCTAACCAACGTAATCATGTAACGGACTCCTCAACGATTCTTCTAATAAAAGATAACATGTTATTGCATACATCACAAATGAAATGCTAGGAAAATCAAAGAAGAATAGACCGATGAAAAAGCGGAACAGCTCTCTGCTCATACGCGAGAACTATTCCGCTAAATACAAGTTATCTATCTAGAAAAAATCAATGGATTGATATTTAAGTAATTCAATACATATAAAAAGAGGACAATCGCGTTCACTAAAAAGGAAAGAATGATGATTCCGTAACGAATAGAAACATATTTAACAAATACTTCTGTCTGGACACGTGCATATTTTTTTCCTTTATAGCTGATTATCATGATGAGAAGCAAAAGGGTGATCACACCTTGGAAAATCATTCCAACAAACAGGACTTCTGAACTTTGATGATTGTATTGGAGAAAGTAAGCTGCTGCCGCAACTAAATCGAATAAAATCGCAATAAATGGCAAAATAATCACTCCTAGCATTGAGAATACTTAAAAGAATAACATTTCTTCTGAAATAAGCAAGTAAAAAACAGTCAAGTTTCAAGTCAAGTAAATAAGAATAAATATATCATATTATTTATATTTTGAAGCTTGTGAGCGTCTATAATTCGTGCTATAGTTAAAAAGTAACTAAAATATATCTCATGATGATGTACCTTTAGCTCAGTTGGTTAGAGCAGACGGCTCATAACCGTCCGGTCGTAGGTTCGAGTCCTACAAGGTACATAAGTGGTTGTGAAAAAGCTGCCCTGCATCAAGTAATAAGAACAGCCAAGTAAAAACAGCTTCTTATGTTTTTTACTTGGTTGGGCTTATTACCGCAGATGCAAGCTTTTGAACACCGTTTAAGGAAGAGGTTGTGAAATCAGCGTTTTGACCTGAGTATTAGCTTAACAAACGGAAAAATAGTTCCTCATATTTTGCCGTTTGTTAAGCTAATACCGAGAGTCAGCTGATTGAACACCATTTAAGAAAGAGGTCGTGAGCTTGCCGTTTAACTCTGAGTCACAAGGAGCAATTTCAAAAAACAGCTTCTCATGTTTGATGATATTGTGACTTGTGACCGAGGAGTTGGTAGGAGAACACCGTTTACCAAGGCGTCATGGAAAAGCCGATCTACTTTTATAGAAAAAGCACGTAAGACTGAAAACAGTTCTTCGTGCTTTTTCTTTTTTAGTTTGCTTGCTAAATGATAATAGAACTTATATAAAGAATAGACTGTAGCATATGTGTGACTGTCTATTTTTTAGGTTCGATGATCGAAACATTGAAATCTTTCAGAAGTTCCAAAGCAGATTCTCCATGTTTTCTGCTGGAAACTAACGTTGGATCAACAAAAAAATCAGCTTCAGGGAACGCACTCTGCAAGCCTATCAAATTAGAGAGCACACATAAGTTTGTTTCGATCCCAACCACTTCGATCTCTTTTTGTTCTTCTTTGCTTTCAAACAAAGTCTTTTTGATTTCAGCTAAAGTCTCAGGGGGAATCGTAAAGTAATACTTTTTGATCACTCGTTCATTTTCTTGGGGAGAAAGAAGAGGGATCAATTGCAAATCTTCCCGTTCCTCTTCTTTGTCCTTCAGTTCGACTGGAATATCCCGTGTGAATAGAATATATTCCTTGTTTTTGCGTGCTTTAGCTAATCGTTTAGCAATGCGTTCCGCCAATTGGTCTGATTCTGGAATATAAAATTCGCTGTTTGGATCAAGAATATGATTTTGCATATCGATAATAACTAACATTTTCTTTCCTCCTACGTTCATGACGTCATTTTTATATTTTCAATAGAAGTTTTTTAAAATATAAGCAACACCAGCTTCCTCATTCGTCAGTGTTACTTGGTTTGCAATTTCTTTTACTTGCCGCTGTGCATTCCCCATCGCAATACTCAACCCACTGTAATTCAACATAGCAATGTCGTTTTCTTGATCGCCAAAAGCCATGATGTCACTCGACTCGATTCCAAGGTAATCCGCCAGAAAAACAAGTGAATGAGCTTTAGTGATACCTGTAGGCGTGATTTCTAAGAAATGCGGATCAGAGAATACTGAATTGATGCCGTCTGCTTGCAGATCTCTTTGTAGCTTCTGTAGTTTTTCTTCACTCTTGTCTGTTAACGCTAATTTAAGATAGCTAAGAGAAGGATCTTCTAACATACTTAAAATTTGATCAAAAGAATGATTCTGCAGATTGAAATGCTCATAATAGGGGTCGTCTTTGACAAGATTAGATTCATCGAATGTCAGCTGATCATCTTGGGTTTCTCGGCTGGCAATAATTGAGATTTTTGCTTCTTGAGCATAGAAGAAGGCTCTTTTCAGAGTATCGATATCTATTTTCGAACGTCTGAGAACCTTTGCCATCTTTCCATCCTTCATTTCAGCAATCAGCGAACCATTGGAAGAAATCAAATAGCCGCCGATTCCTAATTCGGAAAAAATATCTTTAGCAGAAATGCTGTTCCTTCCTGTAGCTACTGTTACGATTCCGCCATTTTCATCAAATTTCCGAAGTGCTTGGATATTTTCTTCTGGTATCTTTCCATTTCGATCAAGCAAGGTACCGTCTAAATCAATCGCTGCTAGTTTCATTTTATCTTCCTACTTTCTTTTTACATATCTATTTTCCTGTTACCTTAAGATTAAATGAGAAATCAAAAAAATGAAACTAACTTGCTTTGCCGTTATGAATTTTTTCAAAAAACATTCTTAAGAAAAAGGTGGCTATATATAGTAGTTTTTGGTCAATACCTTTGAATAAAAAGCCATGAAAAACGAATAGTTAGCGCTTACCAATGCGTTTTGTGATGAAAATATTTTAAAATATTCAATGAAAACAAAGCATATATTTTGCTTTAATGCCAAATGAGGAATATTCTAGATGTAGAACAGGTTAGAAAAAGATTAGAAAAAGGAGTGATTTTGATGGAGAAGAGATACGGCGTAGTTCCTGTGGTGACTGCTTCAGACGAAAATTATGCTCCTTACTTGAGCGTGATGATCGCCACTGCATTAGAAAATTGCAATAAAACAAGACGCATAAAATTTTATGTGATTGACGATGGTCTATCAGAATATAGTAAACAAGGATTGGAAGAAACGGTAAATAAATATTCAAGTAATGCAAGTATCCAATTCCTGACAGTGGAAAAAGATATCTACGAAGACTTCCTAGTCAGCGACCATATCACAACTACCGCTTACTTAAGAATTTCTTTACCCAACTTATTAGCTAAAGAGGATTATAAAAAAGTCCTTTACTTAGATTCAGATGTGTTAGTGCTAGACGATATCGTAAAACTATATGATGAACCATTAAATGGAAAAACGATCGGCGCTATTATCGATCCAGGACAAGTGAAAGCATTGGAAAGATTAGGAATAGATTCCGATGACTTGTACTTCAATTCAGGGGTGATGGTGATTGACATCGATCAATGGAATAAAAAAGAAATTACAGAAAAAACTATCCATTATTTAAGTGAAAATGGTGATCGAATCATCTATCACGATCAAGATGCTTTGAATGCTGTCCTTTATGAAGACTGGGAACCACTTCATCCAAAATGGAACATGCAGACTTCTTTGATTTTTGAACGACACCCAGCACCAAATGAAAAATATGAACGTCTGTATAAAGAAGGAAATGAAAAACCTTCGATCGTTCATTTTACAGGACATGATAAACCTTGGAATACATTGAAAGATCATCCGTATACCAATTTATACTTAAAAAAATTAGCACACAGTACTCTAACGAAAGTAGGCGAGATCAATGAATAAAAAAGAAATAGCAGTAGTCGCAAGTTGTAACACAAAATTCGTACCGCATTTAGCTGCATTATTTGTCTCAGTATTAGATAATTGCAACCCGTCTAAATTTGTTCGGTTCTATGTGATTGACGACGATATCGATTTTGAAAGCAAACAGCTTTTACGTTTCTCAGTGAAAAATGCACGAATGAATTCAGATGTAGAATTTTTGAAAATCAATAAAGAATTCTTTACAAATGTAGTAATCAGCGATCGTATTCCAGAAACAGCTTATTACCGCATAGCGATTCCAGAATTGTTCCGCGGCACGGAAGTCGAACGTATCTTATATATGGATTGCGACATGATCGCTTTGCAAGATATCTCTAAATTATGGCGTCTTGACTTCGGTGATTCAATCGTAGCAGCTGTTGAAGACGCTGGGTTCCATCAACGATTAGAAAAAATGGAGATTCCAGCTAAATCAATGCGTTACTTCAACTCAGGATTGATGCTGATCAATGTAAAAAAATGGTTAGATGAAAATATTACGCAAAAAGTATTAGACTTCATCGAACATAATCCAGAAAAATTAAGATTCCATGACCAAGATGCATTAAATGCAATCTTACATGATCGTTGGCTTCCGCTTCATCCGCGTTGGAATGCACAAGGCTATATCATGGCTAAAGCAAAGAAACATCCAACAGCAGCAGGTGAACGTGAATACGAAGAAACACGCAACAACCCTTATATTATCCATTTCTCAGGACATGTGAAACCTTGGAGCAAGGATTTTGAAGGACCAACGAAGAAATATTACGAAAAATATGCAGGGATGACGGCGTTCCGTTGTGTGGCTAAATTCCCTAAATATCCAAAATATGCAAAAGTTCAACAAAAAACAGACGTAGTTGTTAAATAATACAAGACTACAACTGAACAGGGGGAGTAGGAATGGAAATTACATTGTCTAAAAATGCAGTAGAGACGTTAATCGAAAAAGTGGGGGAAAATACAAAAATTGCACTCGCTCTCATCAATGATTCCGATCCATTTTTAAGGGATAAAGGTGCTTTTGCAAAAGGCAGCTTTTTCCAAATCATTCCTTTTGTTTCGGAATTCGGAGAGTATGCTACAAAAATCGAGCATCCTTTACTGGAAATCTATACATCTAAAGTAGAACAAAGTTATTTCGGTAAACGACTGAACATGGACTTTAATAAACAGCTTGACAGCTTCTCATTAGAAAATGAAAGTGCAGTACTCGATTATAATATCAAATTAAAGAACTGCTTCTTCAGCTAATCGTTTTTGAAAAGTCCAGAAAGGAGGTATACATTGAGATACTACTTTGTGGATGATGAAAAGAAAGTCACAGAAACAGATGAAAACAAATACAATTGGCTTATTCTCGATAATACAAAGCCAGAAGAGATTCAGCAGGCAATTAAAGAATTCGAGCTTCCAGATGACATTTTCGTAGGCACGGAATATCCGGAAGAAGTTTCTCGGATGGAACGCCTTTATGAGACTAAATTAGCGCATCCATTTTCTTTGGTTGTGATCAATCTGGATCAGTCAGATAATCGTATCGAAAAAAAATTGACACCGATATCTTTTGTACTTTCCGATAATCTCTTGATTACATGTATCGATAGAAAAACCGAGTTCGTGGATCGCCTACTGACAAAGCATGGAGATCATTTAAACTCGTTTGAAAAGATCATCACGTATACATTACTGGATATTTATACCCATTACGTGAAAGAACTAAGAGAAATGAAGCATAGAATTGACGCTTTAGATAAAGCAGCTCGTAAAACGACGGAGAATGAGGAACTGTATAAACAGGCAGATCTTGAAAGAGACATTGTGTATATCGATCATACCTTAAGAGATCAGCGGGAAACGATGGATCAATTATGGAATTCTGAAACGTTCATCAAACGGTTAGACGATGAACAGTTGCTTTATGATGTTCATTTGAGACAGCGACAAACAGAAAAAATGATCGAGATCTATCGAGACTTATTGGAGAGTATTGGTGATTTATTCAATGGGATGATGGATAATAACCTAAACCATATCATGAAGTACCTAGATTCAGCTGCACTGATCATCTCCGTTCCGGCGTTGTTTGCAGGGATTTGGGGAATGAATACAGGAGGATTGCCGGGTAAAAGCTCTGCTTTAGGATTTATTCTCGTAGTATTCGGCTCTTTGATAGCAGCGGCGGTTTTAGGCTACCATCTATACCGAAAAGATTATACGAATTAAACAAACTATTTAAAACAGGTATCAAACAAAGAAATTTGTTTTGGCAATACAATTTAGAAAAACTAGGAGGAATACAGCAATGACAGAACCAAAATTAATCGATCCGCGAAATCTGTACCATACGGAGAAATTTCCTAAGCAAGATCAGGATACACCAGCTTTACAGCAGAACATGATTCCTGTTCCTGATTGCGGAGAAGAATCCTATGAGGGTAATAATCAGCTGGAAAACCGCCGTGTACTCATCACTGGTGGAGACTCAGGGATCGGTCGTGCAGCAGCGATTGCATTTGCTAGAGAAGGTGCAGATATCGCTCTTCAATTCTTCCCAGGAGAAGAAAAAGATGCAGAAGAAGTAGCTAAATACGTCAAAGATGCAGGACGTAAAATCGTCTTACTACCATTTGATCTTCGTGATGAACAAGCACCTAAAGAAATCATTGAAAAAGCAGTAAGTGAGCTTGGTGGGCTAGATACGATGGTATTGAATGCAGGACAGCAAATTTCTTGCCAGTCCATTACTGAACTGCCACTTGAACAAATTAAAGACACATTCATGGTCAACATCATCGCTATGTTTGCTTTAGTGAAAGAAGCTGTTCCGCATATCCCTGCAGGAGGAGCGATTGTTACAACAACTTCTGTCCAAGCCTTCAATCCAAGTGAACATTTGTTGGATTATGCAGCAACAAAAGCTTCAATTGCTAACTTTACGATTGGCTTAGCAAAACAACTTGCTCCTAAGGGAATCCGTGTAAATGGTGTAGCACCTGGGCCAATCTGGACACCGCTACAACTAGACGAAGGTCAGCCTTCTGATTCGATTCCTGAATTTGGTCAGCAAAGTTTACTAGAACGTGCAGGTCAACCAGGAGAATTAGCACCGGTCTATGTCTTCTTAGCATCGAATAAAGCAAGTTATGTCACAGCTCAAATTTACGGAGTAACTGGTGGAGAAGCGATCAACTTATAAAAAGTTGATCGTTTCACCCCTATGAGGAGGTGCGAAAATGAATAAAGGAGTAAAAACGCTTGGAGTGATCGGAACGTTACTTTTGCTATCTATACTTTTGTTTGCGATACTATTAAGTGCAGCCTATCCACTGCCTTTTCAATTAGAGAAGTTTCGATTCTTTTCCATCACTAATTCATATGTGCAACAATATGTATTCTGGCTTGCTGTTGCATTTGCTATTTTGACGATTATCACGTTGCTTATTTTCTTGTTTTATCCAAAAACGATCGGAACCTTTTTACTGAAACATGGTGATGGGGAGTTGACGTTGGATAAAAAAGCAATCGAAGGAATGGTTCGTTCTCACTTACATGAAGATGAATTTATCCATTCACCAAAAGTAAATGTCAAAGCAACGAAAAACAAGATCGCCGTCAATGTAAAAGGGGAGTTGAAACGAACTTCAGCACTCATTGGTAAAACTGGAACATTGATGAAAGAAATCGAAAACGAAGTACAACACATATTAGGCACAAAAGAGTCAGTGAAAGTATCCGTGAAATACACAGGTTTTGAAGAACCAGCTAAACGAAGCAATGACCGCAAACGAGTAGAATAGGGGGGGACCAAAAATGAAAGAACTATTTTCGACATACAAGCTCCCTATCATCTTTGGGGTACTTGGGTTGATACTAGCCGTTTTATGGATTACCGTCGGCTTTTTCAAGACTTTATTGATCTTGATCATGGCAGCTATCGGTGCCGCTATCGGTTTTTATTTGAAACAAACGAAAATCTTAGATCACTATTTTAAATCTTAGGAGGAAACATCCATGAATAACAATAACAAAAATAATAACAACAATAAAATGAACAACCAAAAACCAGTGTCTGCACATCCAGATCCAACGACACCAAACCAATCAAATGGTGTGAACGATGAAAAGAACAAAACAGCACCAGTATCTGCACATCCAGATCCAGTCGTGCCAAATGTTCAACAGGAAGTAGAAGAAAAGAAACATGACGCAGAAAAACATGCGCCTCATCATCCCGGCTCTCCAGAATCTAAAGTTCCAGAACAACATGATGCAATCGATCCTTCTAAACCATTAGAGGAACAAAAGCATCCTTCTGATCATGCGAAAGCACAAGAAAAACTTGGTTCTGAACACTCGAACGGACAAGGGAAATTTGGTTCACAACATACAAACGACCAAGAAAACCATGGCTCTGAGCAGGAAGATTCGATGCGCGGTGAGTTGAATTATGAAGATAAAGTGGTGCAAAAAATCATTGGAATCGCAATTGAACAAGTAGACGGCTTATTATCTGCAAACGGTGGTTTCTTCTCTAATGTGGCAGGAAAACTTGTGAATACAGATAATGTAACGGCTGGGATCGAAACAGAAGTCGGTAAAAAACAAGTAGCAGTTGACATGGATATCATTGTGGAATATGGCAAAGATATCGAAAAAATCTTTGAAGAAATGCAAGAAGTAATCGGCAAAGAAGTAAAAAATATGACACACTTAGACGTGATCGAAGTCAACGCTAACGTAGTGGACATTAAAACAAAAGAAGAATTTGAAAAAGATCAAGAAACGGTGCAAGACAAAGTAACTGACGCAGCGAAAAAAACCGGTGAATTTGCTTCCAATCAAACAGATAAAGTAAAATCAGCAGCTGGAAGCGGCGTTGAAAAAGTAAAAGAAAATACAGAACCACGCGTTCAGTAATAAGGAAGCAAAACATTAGGAGGAACGAAACATGGGATTTATTTGGTCACTTATCGTCGGAGGAATTATCGGAGCAATTGCAGGAGCAATCACGAATAAAGGTTCTTCGATGGGGATTATTGCAAATGTCGTAGCAGGTTTAGTTGGATCAGCACTTGGTCAAGCATTATTAGGTTCTTGGGGACCAAGTATTGCAGGAATGGCAATTGTGCCATCATTGATTGGGGCCATCATTTTAGTACTGATTGTCTCATTCTTTGCTAGAAAACTGTAAAAAGACTTTTAATAAAGAGGTCGTGAATAAGCTGTTCTGCATCAAGTAATAAGAACAGCCAAACAAAAATAGTTCGACATGGTTTGCCGTTTATACGTGTTTAGAGCGTGAGACAAAAGTGTTCTTTACTTTTGTCTCACGCTCTCTTTGTGTAGGCAAATTCCCAATTAGATTTTTAAAAGTTTTTAAGGAAAAACCAGCATGTTGACCAGTTTTTCCTTAAATGTGTCTTTATTGATACAGAGCAGCTTTCTCCACCTTTTTTAATAAAACAATGTCTCCCTAAATTTTCTTGAGATAGGGAAAGTGAACATACAAAATAGTACGACCACTTGAAAGACCCAGATGATCCACAAATGGATCGTATGATACTGATGAAGTAAAAAGCAATGGATCAGAAACTCAAAGAGATTGAAAAAGACAAGGAAGAAATAATATCTCTTTTTTACTCTTGTCTGTTTTAGCCAATAATAGCTCGTAAAGTAATCTAGACAAACAAATAGAAGTAAACAAAGCTTCGTAAGAGCAGTAATCGTATCATGTTGCTCTGCTAGACGATTGACGAGCAGG
Source organism: Enterococcus sp. C76 (assembly GCF_040886985.1). NCBI lineage: Bacteria > Bacillati > Bacillota > Bacilli > Lactobacillales > Enterococcaceae > Enterococcus > Enterococcus sp. C76. Next base: position 26,692 of record NZ_JBFOEY010000005.1, read on the forward strand.
AAAAATGTAGGTAATGGGATATAGATCACGAGTAATGAAAGAAAAAAGTAAACGATGAATGGCATACTATTCCTCCTAATTGTGTGAGTTCGCCCTCATTTTAAAATAACGATATTTGTTTGTGAAGCTTTTTTGTGTCGTAACTAATGTTATCTAATGTATTTTTAAATAAATAATCATTATTATCAAATTAACGTTAAAAAGAAAAAAGAGTAGTGGATCGTTGTTATTCGAAACATTCTGTCAAAAACTCCATATTAAATGGGAAAAAGTGGCATTACATAATAGAAAGAACCCCTTTACAGTATAAATGTGGGAGTTTGCTCCCGCATAAAACCAAAAAGAAAGGAGTGGGAGACACCCAGTTACGATTATTGGGGAGAGAACTACATATTCAAAGATCGTAAGAAGGGGAACAGGAGCAATTCACGTACAATGCTGACCGTCAAGTTTGTCACAACAAATGATCGTTAGGTGTTTAGCAAAATCAATACTATTTGATCGATCAGACTTGTGTCAATTGAGCAAAAGCTACGGAGGTTAGAAACAAACAAAACTATTTTTACACGATTTATTTATGTTTAAGACAAGAAAATAGCATACCTTCTTTGCTGACGGTTTAAAACAGACCGCTTTTAATCTGTATAGGAAAAATAAAGGAGGTAAAACGTTCATTGAAAAAAATAAAAAAGCTATTAACTAGTACACTCTCCTTAGGACTGGTTCTAGGGAATATGGGCGGTACCGTAGTAGAAGCTACCTCTGCTTTACGCGACATGGAAGTCCCAGTATTGAGGCAGCTGGAAAAACAGAGCAAGAAAAAAGAAAAACTAGAAGAACAAACATTGAAAGAGAAGACAGAAGATAGTTTGTCTACTTCTGCATTAGGATTAGGACAAAGCGCTATGTTAACCGCGGGTGCAAGGATAAAAAAAATACAAGAAAATACTCCAGTATTGACTGATTATTCTAGTGCATTCGATTCTGCCGAAAGGAATAGAGAAGAAATTCGAATTGCTGTTGGAAATCAAATACAACGTAGTCTCGACCGAGCTATGTCAAATACATCAGCGTCCCAATTTAAGGATACCGAAATCACTTTCGAACGTATCACTCAGAGAGGATGGAATTTTGATTATGAGGATACGGATATTGCGCCTAGTGTGGGAGAATTTGTTCAGGATAATCTTCTTTTTCTTTATTCTGATCGTGATGGTTTGGGCTCGGGGTTGTGGTCGGTTACAACAGATTCAACTTGTGGAAACTGGCGTTTAAGAGTATATGCCGCAAGAGAAGGGACCTCCGTTGACCACATATTTGCTAGGATTACAAGAGTGAGATGGGGAAGTCTAAATACAACGAAAGTAGACTTTAATTTACCGATATTGCTTTCTTACGGTGAATGGTTTAGCTCTCCACCATATTTCAGAGATGTTACGCTAAGTGGTACTACACGTCCAATCAGTATCGAGATTCCGGGGACTTTACAATCACATGGGGTAATTACAGCTACTGCAAAAACTGGCCCGCATGTGATTACTCAAAATGATACATTACCTGCCCCTTCAACATATATCACTACAGGGAATACTGTAGGACGTGTCACGATTGACTGGAAAGATGGAAAAGTCCCAAATACGTCATCAGTAGGACAGATAAATGGGGAGATAACAGTCACTGATGAGACGGGACGAACGGCTAATGTGTCAGTGCCGATTACTGTTCAACCAGCACCTCTACAAGTGACACCAAAAGCTGGGACGAATGAAATCTATCAATATTCAAAGTTACCAACACCAGAAGATTATTTTGAAGTAATAAATTTTCATGGTACGCATAGGCTTGAGTGGATTGAGGCAAGTACGCAAGTACCTGGTACTTATACGTGGCGAGTAAAAGCTACGACGAGCGATGGAAGAGAAGCAACCAGTTCAACTACCATGGAAGTCTTGCCACATTCAGGAATAGAACTAAAATTAAAAGATATAGAAGATCGCAATCTTGGTATGAATTATGATTCATTAGCAAGTAATTTCAGAGAATATATCGAAGAAGCGTCCATGTTTGGTGAAGCAATTGACTTTGATCAATTAGAATTTGTTGCGGCGGAATCAACAGAGCCAGACTATTCTACAGTCGGCAAACAAAAGGTGAGAATAACAGTGCAAAAAAAACATCCAGATAGTGATGTCATGGTAAAAGGTACTGCCGAAACGTCCATCAACATCCGTTGGGGCGACACGTTCTTATTGAAAGCCCATGATGGACGATCAGCGGGCGCATACGCCTTCCAGTTGAGAAATGGGAATAATGCTCGAATCGTGGCAACTCGAGGATTAGATTCTCCTCTTGATGAACGGATTGGTCTGGAAGATTCGTTGTATTACTCTATTGAGGTGCTACGAAATGATCGACAAGCTTATTACCATGAAGTGCCGGGGAGAGCTACTCTACAGCAAGTGATCACGACATTTGGAAATGGAAATGGATACCTTGATGTACAGTTGGGAGATATCATCAATATCCACCATCCACAAAAGAGTGCAGGAAGTTCAGTTTTGATGGTAGAAGAAGAACAGGATTTCACTTACGGGACAGATAACGCCTATTATCGTGTCACGGCTTTCGGATTTGAACCACTTCCTGTACTTCCTGATCCGGCTATCCAGCTGAAATTGAAGCCAATGGAAGACCGTACATTAGGAGAAACTTCTGCGTCACTTGCAAGTACATTTAAAAATTATATTGAAGAAGCCACTTTTGAAGGGGAATCGGTTGCGATCGATGATCTAGAATTTGTCGCAGCAGAATCGACAGAGCCGACGAATACGATCGCTGGCAAACAAGATATTCGGATCACGGTACAAGCGAAACACCCGATTTCAGGGGAGACGATCAAAGGAACAGCCGAAACATCAGTCAATTATCTTTGGGGAGATACGTTCATGATCAAGTCAAGCGAAGGTGGTTCAGCAGGAGCTTATTCCTTGCATCTGAGAAGTGGGAATGCAGCTAGATTAACCGTTACCAGTGGGTTGCCTTCAGCATTAGATGAACGGGTCGGTACGGAAGAATCGATGCATGCCTTGTATTACTCATTGGAAGTCCTGAGAAACAATCAGTCAATCTACAATTATGAGGTACTTGGTAGAGGAACTCTGCGCCAAGTGATCGATAACTTTGGGAACGGGAATGGTTACGTTGACGTTCGATTGGATGATGTAATCAAGATCTATCATCCGCAGAAATCGCCAAACAGTTCAATTGTCATGATTGATGAAGAAGAACGGGATTTCACTTATGATTCCGAATATGCTTATTACAGAGTGACTGCATTTGGCTTAGAACCGATTCCAGTGATGGAAGCAGAAGGGACTTCGCAAACATTCTCTTTGATGGATGACGTCAGCACATTAGATGTCAAAGAACTAGTCAAAGATGTCACGATCAATCATCAAAGTATTTCAGAGGATCGTTACACGATCGAACAATTGTCAGAGATTGACACAAGTACAACTGGAAAACGAACGACAAAAGTAAAGATTACGATGAATGATGGGTTAGCTGAAACCGAAATCGAAGTCCCTTATGAAGTACAGTGGGGAAGTACATTCGTTCTTCGAGGACTGGAAGAAATGACCGTCGGCGCGTTTAGTTTATTAAAAGAAGGCGATCAGTTAGCAATCCATGCTTCGCTTGGTTCAAGTGATACGGACTTGAACCGTCCAGTGAACAATCCTTTCGGTAGGGGAATCTATTATGCTATCGAAGTACTGGAAAACGACACGCGAAAATACAACTATGAAGTAACAGGGAATACCTTGATCCGTCAAGCAGTGAATGGATTCAACAGTGGGCAGCCGTTAGCAGTCAATGTAGGAGATACCATCAAAGTCTATCATGCGGAGACACAAGGAAGAAATCTTCTGATGATGGATGAAATGGTCAGAGATTACACTGGTGGTTCTAATTATGCCTATTATAAAGTAACAGAAGAAGGGTTTGAGCCGTTTACAGATATCAAGGCAGATCCGATTTCACAAGAACTGCTGTTAGGGCATGAGACGAATACAGTGAACCCGGCAGAATTGATCCAAAATGTGACTTTCAACGGACGTCCGCTAACGAGTGATCTTTATACGGTGGAACAATTGTCTAACTTTGATACAACAACTGTGGGAGAAAAAGGGGTTCGTGTGAGAGTAAGCACGACTGATGGTACTGGATTCACAGAAGTGAAGATACCATATGTAGTGAAATGGGGAAGCACGATCCGAGTCAAAAACAATGATGGAGCAACGATCGGCGCATTCAGTCTAATTAAACAGACAAATCCGAACACTCAGAATACACAAATGATTATCCGAGCATCTCAAGGTGTGGCAAATACAGAGTTGTCCAAAGTAGTGCATGATTATTCCGATCGCTCGATTTATTATCAATTCGATGTGATGAACAAAGATAATACCACTAGCAGATTCACATATGATGTAACAGGAAACCGGACGATTGAACAAGCATTGTCTCGATTCAATAGTGGACAGCCATTGAATGTCAATGTGGGTGATATTATCAGGATCTATCATACGAAAGAGTTTAGACGAAATATGTTGATGGAAGATGAGCAGGAGAAGAACTTCACTTACGGTTCTCAATATGCTTATTATGAAGTCACAGAATATGGGTTCGAACCAAGCGGGAAAATTGATGTAGAAGCTAATAAAGTAGAAATCCCACGAGGTGCAACGGATCTCGATCTTAAATCATTTATCAAAAATGTAAAAGTAAATGACAAGGTCATTCCAGAAAATCTTTATACAGTCTCTTTAAATTCTGAAATCGACACATCGACTCCTGGTCGGAACAATGTCGCAGTCAACGTGACGACTGACAGTTCTTATGGCGGTTTTTCAACAGAATTGAATATGCCGTATGAAGTACGTGATCACACAACGAATTCCAGTACGAATGAATCACAAAATAATCATACAAATAATGAAGATACAAGCGGCAGTACGGAACGAAATGAAGGAACGACGCCAAGCATCCAAGATGATCCAACAACAAGTGCAGATAATGAATCTTCACTGAATATGCCACAAACCAATGCAACTAGGAATACTGCATGGACATTGATTGGTATCGCGTTAGTAGCAGGCATAGGGGCGATTGTTATGAGAAGAAAAACAAAAGAGAAAGCTGAAAATCAATAACCGATTTTTGCTTAAGTAAGAAAAAATAGTTCTCAAAGTTCCTATTTCTAAAGCAGATACACGATATAATATAATCACAAGCACTCAATAAGGGAAACCGACATTGAGTGCTTTTACATTTATCTATCAGGATGTATCAAAAGAATCTGGTTAGAAAGGGGTGAAAACATGTTGAATCTTCTCTCAAAAAAATTACAACGTCAGTTGAATCTGTTAGAAATACTATTCGAGGGGGAACGTTGCCGTCTTAGTCAATTAGAAAAAAGATTGGCAAGTTCTGGAAAAACATTGCGGAACGATTTTATAGAAATCAATACATATTCTTCCGATATCCAAATCGTCACTGATCGGGATGCTGGTGTGACAGCTATATTTTCACCTGCCTTCACAAAAGATCATGTTTATCAGATCGTGATCTCTCAATCTACTGAATATAAATATTTAGAAACCATACTGCTACATCCAAAAGAGAATTATTTAGAATTAGCAGAGTATCTGTTTATTTCAGAAAGTACATTGCGAAGAATCGTAAAGAAAATCCAATCAAAATTAAAAAAATACGATTTGAGGATCAAAGGGTTGACACGGATTGTCGGAGAGGGTCAGGTGATCGACGGTCTTACAGCTCGTTTGTTGATGGAAAAATATCCTTCTCCTGCTAGTATTTTTAATCGTTCTTTTAGCGAGGCAATTTATGATGCGGTTATCCTATTTTTAAAAGAAAATCAACTATATGAGGTAGCAAAAAATGATCCGAAAACCTTATGTTTTTTACATTTTTTTATTGCTTGTCGTATACAACGATTCAACAAAAATAAAATGGGAATGGAGCAAAAGAAAATCAGCTGTTTCACCTTTTCATTCTTGGAGAAAAATCACTTGAGCCATTTTTCTTTGCCACGGGAAGAAAAAATCTGGCAGTGGATATTTGATACAGAAGTCATTTATACTGCTTTGAAAATGAGGAATGCAAGCGAGCAAAGAGAGTATCATTTTTGTATCAGTAATTGTTTAATGACATGGATGGATTGCTTAGAAAAAAAATATCAGTTGGAATGTGAGAACAAAGATCTGATCGTTCAACGATGTAAAGAGATACTGACACAACCACGATTTCCAGAATATATCCTAAATGATCCAAGCCAGACAACGATAGTCGATCCGTCGATTTTTGCCTGTTTATATGAAGAATTGAAGGGAAAGATGGTAGATGACTGCAGAGAAAAAGGATACGTCATCCCTGAACTCGATTCATTTGTTCGCCATGCTATCTTAGAAATTCTTTTCGACTGGCCATTATTGCTATCATACGTTGAAGGGAAAGAAAAAAAATTAAAAGCAGTGATAGTCACAAATACAAGAAAAAAACAGGCGGAATACATAACAAAAAGATTGCAAGAAAAATTAGGAGACTATTATCAATTTGGTGTTCTCCCAAACTTTTATCAGAAAGAAAGGAAATTATACTATCCAGATATCGATTGTATCCTTACAAATGCGAGGATCGATGAGGAGACAAACATTCCGGTCTTCGGTATTTCACTGTTTCCAAATCAACGTGAGATCCAAAATCTTCTTCATTTTTATCAGGAGAAGTACCGTATAGTAGAAGAAAAATCTCTCTACGTGTAAATATGTATCTATAGACAACAGGATATTCCATCAAAATAAAAAATATCTGAATAATAGATGTAATGACCGCTAAAGGTCTCATACATCTATTATTCAGATTATTTTTTTACTGATTGTTATGCTTTATATTCATTTTTTTGGTATAGGATCGGGGTCTTTTTGATAACTTAACAAATCTCCCGGTTGACACTCTAATACTTCACAGATTTTTTCGAGGGTGGAAAAACGGATAGCTTTTGCTTTTCCGGTTTTTAGAATAGAGATATTTGCCATCGTAATACCCACTTTTTCACTCAATTCTGTTACACTCATCTTTTTTTGAGCCAATACTACATCTAGATTAACGATAATAGCCATGTCGCACCTCACACTGTCAAATCATGATCTGTCTTAAGTAAAATCGCGTGTTCGAGCAGATTTTCCAACACGCTTGTCAAAGTGTATACGGCAAAAGGAATGAATACGACAGCAATTCCTACCAACATCAAACCAGGAGCATCATCTAAATCTGCTACTTTCAAAAATTTAGGAAGCAAGCCGAAAAAGGCGAAACCAATAATCAAAATCGTTCGTTCGATTTTTTTTAGAATGTCTAAGCTTTGATTAGAAAAGGCCTGGTTTTCTTCGATTTGTTTCAACAGTCTCAATAAGAAATAAGCAATAATAATCCCTAAGAGAAGGGCGAAGTAGATGACAGAAACAAATAAAGTCGTCTGCCAATCAAAAGTGAATCCTTTTTCGCTTGTAGCAATCTGAGTATAAAAAAGTATACCGAATAAAATAAATACGGCACTTATACCTAAAACAACAAACTTTAATAATAATGTTTTTAATTTCATTGTTATCCCTCTTTTATCTTTGATAGCTAAAATATAGCAGAATAATTATTGAAAAGCAATTACTTTTTATCGAAAAACAATAAATTTTTGCCGTTTTTAGCAAATGTGGTTTTATAGTATTTGAGAGTTTTAATTGAAGTAAGCATTTGATTCTTTTTGATTTATAAGGAAACTTTTAAATATGTTATTTACAAATAGTTAGTAAACTATGTTACAATTTTTATGGGGAAAACTTAAAAAATAAATTTTTTTATTCATAATTGCTGTTTATTTTGTTATGTAAAACATGCATAAAGTGAGGTTCTAAAATTGAATATTTTACAGTTAAGTTATTCTCTACTCATATCAGGACAGCTGATGACGATGTTTGTTGGATTGGGCTATTTGAACAAGAAACTAAGAAATAAAAAGTATGCTTTATTATCAATCTTGGTTATCCTATTGATATCGGTACTTTATCAATGGATAAATGTAATTGCCACTGGTTTGGTATGGCTAGTCATGTGTGCTCTCGTGATTTATCATGAAGAGACGCTTCAATCAGCTTTATTCTATGCTTCGTTATCTATTATCCTACTTATTTTTTCTAATTATCTGATTTACGTTATCTTAAAATCATTATCTATAACGATGAATGATTTGGGTATGTGTTTTTTATCAATTATTTTATATTTATGTTTCGCATTTTATTTAAGGAATCATATATTGAAAAAAGTACCCCTTGAATCGATGGTATATGATATTAGTAAGTATACTGTTATTGCTACGTTTTTGATTTATTTCATTTTTCTTATGATTGAACGCTTTTCAGATTTAGACTGTTTCATGAAGGGTGCTCATGGGATTTTTATGCTGGCATATAGCCTTTTTGCTATTCTTATCAGCTTTTTAGCTGTTTATATAAAAAAGGCAGAATATAAAAGTAAAGAAGAAAAGAATCGAATGGAATATCTTATCGAATATAGTGAGCAAATCGAAAAAAGTTATATGGAAATACGCAAGTTCAAGCACGACTACAAAAACATACTAGTTTCTATGGAAAATTATATCCAAAGTAATGATATAGATGGGATGAAACATTTTTTTTACTCCCATATCAAGGAAACTGGAACTCTTTTTGATCAGGAATTATTAGAAATGTCACCGATAAGAAATCTTGAAGTCAAGGAAATAAAAAGCATTGTGTTGAGCAAGTTGTATCTAGCTCATGAAAAAGGAATAGAAATAGACGTAAATGTGCCACAAAAATTGGATGCTTTCCCCGTTCCTTCTATCATGCTAGTACGGATGCTGGGGATCATTCTAGATAATGCAGTTGAAGAATCTTCTATTATAGATAAGCCGAAAATCTTGTTTGCCGGATTGAGACAAGAAGAAGCGATAACCTTTATTATTGCCAATAAATGTCGTTCTGATATACCTGATTTACATGTATTAAAGAAAAAATCTTATTCATCAAAAGGGAAAGAACGTGGGATTGGTCTAAGCAATCTTGATGAATTAGTGCAGTTGAATAAAAATGTGTACTTAGATACTAAAATCGAAGAAGGACAGTTTATTCAAATACTGACAATTTGGGAGGGGTAGAATCTTTATGTTGAAAATTTTTGTTTGCGAAGATGACGGAACATTTAGATTGAAATTAGCAAAGATGATCCAAAATTATTTAATGATGCAAGATTATGACATCAAATTTCAAATGGATACCTCGGACCCTGAAGTGCTGCTTTCATATATACGTTCAAATAAAACAGAAGGCATCTATTTTTTAGATATTGACTTAAGTTCCAATATGAATGGAATCAATCTAGCCGCTACGATTAGAGAATACGATCCACTAGCAAAAATTATTTTTGTGACCAGTTACACAGATTTAGCTTATCTCACTTTTTTGTATAAAGTAGAAGCAATGGATTATATTGTGAAGGGGAACGATACACTGCTGCAAGAAAGCGTGACAAAATGTATCGATGTGGCTAACCAAAGATATCTTGATACAATTTTACCTACAAGAGAACAGATTCGTATTAAGAGTGGACCAATCAATACAAAATTGTTCGTAGACGAAATCTTGTTTTTTGAATCCAGTCCTGTTCCTCACAAAGTGATCGTTCATCTTGAAAACCGAATGTTAGAATATAATGGAAAAATCAAAGAGATTGAATCGTTTAGCCCGAGCTTTTACCGTTGCCATCAATCGTTTGTTGTAAATGTAGATAATATTTGTTCCATCAACAAGAAGGAAAGAACGATCCTTATGTCTAACGGAGAAAAGTGTCTTGTTTCCACACGAAGTTTAAAAAAATTATTGATTGCATTTAGCAAAGGAGCGTGACGAATGTCACGTTCTTTTTTTTAGAATATTTTTAGATCTAAAGAATATAAGGGGGTTATTAAGAAAGATAACACTGCAGTTATGTAAAAAAAACGCGCACTTTTGACTTTTTAATATATGCATCCTTATTTTTAGTATAATCAAAAGTGAGAAAGGGGTGAACGATATGCCAAATGAATATCTGTCTCTTGAAGAGAAGCTGTCAAGCAAGATGAGCAGAAAACTCGGAGAGAAATATGGGTTAACAGAACTGGATGAAGCAAAAGTCAACTATGGATTAGCGATCCTGTTCATTAATCTTTTCAAGTTCATGCTTATTTACGTATCAGCGTTTTTCTTACATAGCATTCTTGCTGTGATCACCACTCATTTGTCTTTTATTGCTGTACGAAGATACGCAAAAGGATATCATGCAAGCCGAAGCATGGCCTGCACGCTCTATAGTATGGGATTATTGGTGGCGCTACCTGTTTTGGCTAATCATTACCATTTGGAACTTACACGCTACGAATATTTCATCGGAGCAGCTATTCTTAGTATGGTTTTAGGAATCATTAGTTCCTTTATCGCACAAGACCAACAAAAAAGAAGAAGCGTAAGAAACAAGCTAGTTATAACAGGAATAAGCCTCACGCTGATCGGTTCAGTGATTCCAGCAGATGATTCAAGAGTCATGATATTACTGGGTATGTTGACCGCAATCTTACTTGTATTCATTCCAAAAAAAGAAAGGAAGATCATCAAATGAAACACACACAAACTAAATTTAGTCTCTCACATGCAATCACAACAATTGCTATCAGCGTTGCCGAAAAGGCTGTAATAAGCGGAAGTACCTGTATTGGTTTAGTTTATGAACCAAAAGTACCAGAGGCATTAAAAAAAGAAGTAGAAAAATAAGTAAAAATAAAATGGATTGCCGAATAAAAAGTACCGTAAAGTCCTAAAAACTGTGCCAACAGATCGTTGGCACAGTTTTATTTTTTTCGATAGTTTTGTAACAAAAATACAAAGATGAAAAAGAATAAAGATTCCCATAGTGTAGTAGTCCAGCTGAATTCTTTACTGATACCAAATACCATATTTCCAAGATTCGATACAATCAAATAGCCAATCGTTATGATCAATGAATAATACAATCTTTTCATCATAGGACATACCTCGTTTTTATTTATAAGAATAGTATAAACCAAAGAAGAAAATAAGAAAAATGATAATAGAAAAATAAAGTAAAAACGCAATAAAGTAACTTAAGTTATTTTATTGCGTTTTTTTCTTCACTGGAAAATTTTAATAAATAAATAGAATTTTGTAATAATAACTGAGCATAATCTTTGCAATTTTTAATCTTGAATAATATCCTTTAAGTATAGCCAGCAATCAAAAAGAAACAGAGAATAAGTGATTAGTTGTTATTTCAGTATCAGAATGACAATAAAACGCCGTTATGATCCAACAACGTTTGGCAGCGCTTTATTTATTGGTGCTAAGCTAACTATTTGCTCTCTATACTGTGATTGTCGGTAGAGTTATTTACAGGGTAAAAATAAGTTTATAGGAGGTGGAAAATGAATAAGGGGTTAAAAATAATCGGTGTTATCATGAGTTTGCTGCTACTTTCAGTGTTTCTAGCAATTGCGTTAATCAATGCGCCGTATATTATGCCTGAACAATTGGAACGATTTCGCTTCTTTACCTTAACGAATTACTACATGCAACAATATATTTTCTGGGCAGCTGTAGTATTTGCCGTTCTTGCTATTATCATCTTGCTAGTCGTTCTTTTCTATCCAAAATCAAGAGGAACTTTCGTTATGAAACGGGAAGATGGCAAATTGACGATCGACAAAAAAGCGATCGAAGGGCTGGTACGTTCCCATTTACACGAAGAAGAGTTCATTCATTCACCTAAAGTACGGATACGTTCAACGAAAAATCGAATCCATATCCATGTCAACGGAGACTTGAAGCGAACTTCTTCATTAGTAGGGAAAACAGGTGTACTGATGCAAGACATCGAAGAAGAAGTGACTAGAGTACTTGGAACAAAAGAAACAGTCAAAGTAGCAGTCACATACAGCGGTTATGAAGAACAAGAAGATACAAGAGACTACAAGCACTCTCGAGTGGAATAGGAGGGCCAAATAATGAAAGAACTATTTTCAGCATACAAGCTCCCTATTATCTTTGGGGGTCTTGGACTACTGCTAGCTGTTTTATGGTTAACAATTGGATTTTTCAAAACATTGTTAATCATCATTATGACAGCAATTGGCGCAGGAATCGGATTTTATTTGAAACAGACAGGAATAGTGGATCAATTTTTTAAATCATAGGAGGAAACAAAGATGGAAAACAAAAACATGAACACAACAAATGGATCAGTTTTGGCAAATGAAAAAGGGGAAAACCGTATGATGAATGGTGAATTGACTTATGAAGACAAAGTTATCCAAAAAATCATCGGCTATGCATTGAAAGATGTAGATGGTCTATTGACATTAGATGGCGGATTCTTCTCAAATATGGCTGAAAAATTAGTCAACACAGATAATGTAACAGCAGGTATCAATACAGAAGTAGGGAAGAAACAAGTAGCTGTGGATTTAGATGTGATTGTAGAATACGGTAAAGACATCGAAGACATCTACAACCAAATCAAAGAATTGATCAGTACTGAAGTAAACAATATGACACATTTAGATGTTATCGAAGTGAATGTGAATGTTGCAGACATCAAAACACAAGAAGAATACCAAAAAGATCAAGAAACAGTACAAGACAAAGTAACAGAAGCAGCAAAATCAACAGGACAATTTGCTTCACGCCAAACAGATAAAGCAAAAGCTGCTGTAGGCAAAGGTGCACAAAAAGTCAAAGAAAATAACGAACCACGTGTACAATAAGAAGTAAAAAGTCAGTTAGGAGGAATTTAAAATGGGATTTATTTGGGCATTAATCGTCGGAGGTATCATCGGAGCAATTGCAGGAGCAATCACGAATAAAGGATCATCAATGGGAATCATCGCAAACATCATTGCTGGTTTAGTAGGTTCAGCCATTGGACAAGCTTTATTAGGAACTTGGGGACCAACAATTGCAGGAATGGCTATCATTCCATCATTAATCGGTGCAATCATTTTAGTATTAGTCGTTTCATTCTTTGCACGTAAATTATAAGCAAATTGAAGAAAAAATTATGTTGAAATGAAGAACAAATTTGAGAACTGTAGTGAAACTTGCTGCAGTTCTTTTTTAATATATTTTTATATGAAGTATTCTTTATTCCTTATGAAAAAATAGCTTGAAAAATAAAAAAAGACGAAAATAAACGGTTTTCTATAAAAGAAGATCGTTTATTTTTTTGTCTTTATTTGGTCAAAACGATAAAAAAGCATAGCACACCAAGCTTTTATTGATTGTCTGTCTTTTATAAATACAAGAATGTATTCAAAAAAACAGAAGAAAAATACAAGTAGATTTTCTTTTATACTCGTAAACGTAGAAAGGAGGCGAAAAAATGAATACATTACCTATCAATACAGGAGATACAGCATTCATGATTTTATGTACAGCGATGGTTTGCTTGATGACTCCTGGTTTAGCATTTTTTTACGGCGGACTGGCACGGAAGAATAATATACTGACGATCATGACTCAATCTTTTCTCTCAGTTGGGATAACAACGATCATGTGGGTATTCGGTGGATTCGGATTGGCATTTGGACGAGATATCGGCGGTATGATTGGAAATCCGGCAGATTTCTTTTTGATGAGACATGTTACAAGCTTCCCCAACATGTTCCATGGAGCGACGATCCCATTTTTGATGTTCTTTCTTTACCAACTGATGTTTATCGTGATTACTGTTCCTTTGATGACAGGAGCTTTTGCAGGGAGACTGAATTTAAAAGGCTATATTATCCTTGTTGTTTGTTGGAACCTGCTGATTTACTTCCCTGTTTGCCATTGGATATGGGGCGGCGGATTTTTGGATCAGATGGGATTTAGAGATTTTGCTGGCGGTGCAGTCATCCACACGACAGCTGGATTCGGTTCATTGGCATGTATCCTCACACTTGGACAAAGAAAGATTCCTATGGGCGAAAGAACTCAGCATAGCAGTCTTATGGCAGCTGCTATCGGTACAGGTCTACTTTGGTTTGGCTGGTTCGGTTTTAACTCCGGTGGTGCACTTCGAGCAGATGATCAAGCAGTCAACGCATTTGGTTCAACATTCATCGCTCTTGCATTTGCGATGGTTACTTGGTTGATTATTGCAAAAGTAAAAGGAAATGGCTTTGATTTTGTCGACGTACTAACAGGATCCGTTGCTGGATTGGCAGCCATTACGCCTTGTGCTGGTTATGTAGAAGCAAAAAGTGCCATGTTGATCGGAATCATTGCTGGAATCGTCTGTCATGCTGCTGTTGATTTTCGTAAAAAGAAACAATGGGACGATGCACTTGATGTGTGGGGTGTCCATGGAATGGGCGGATTCACAGGGACGATTCTGATCGGAATTTTTGCAACTAACAGCCATTTATTAACAAATCCAAGCAGCTGGTACTTCTTAGGAATCCAAGTGATTGGTGTCATCATTACTGCCGTGTATGCCTATGTGCTGACAACAGCGATTCTAAAATCAGCCATGCATTTCACAACGATCACTACTACAAAAGAAGAGCAGGAAGAAGGATTAGACTTTTTCTTCTTCGGTAACAAACGCAATTGAAACAAAATCAAATAGAAAAGAGGAAGATTCATGCAACAAAGCAAAACGAAAATTCCTGCAAAGAAATTAACGTTCTTCGGCTTTTTGGCCATGACGATCTCAATGGTCGTTTCACTATATGAATATCCCACATTTGCGACCTCTGGCTTCAGTTTAGTATTTTTCTTGTTATTAGGCGGTTTGCTATGGTTTATCCCTGTGGCATTGTGTGCAGCAGAGATGGCAACGGTGAAAGGCTGGGAAAAAGGCGGTGTCTATACTTGGGTCAGTCGGACATTGGGAAAACGATTTGGTTTTGCCGCTATCTTTTTCCAATGGTTTGAGATAACTGTTGGCTACTTGACTATGCTGTATTTCTTAACTGGTGCATTATCCTATGCAACGGGGATCGACGCTATACAAAACAATAAATTTCTGAAATTGGCCATCTTATTGATTATTTTCTGGGCTATCTTGCTCTCTCAGCTAAAAGGAACCAAATACACTTCTTTAATTGCTCGAATCGGTTTTGTAGCTGGGATCTTATTGCCTGCATTAGTCTTGTTTGGCTTAGGGATCCACTATGTCGCTTCAGGTGCTCCACTACAAACGACACTGTCTATGAAAACATTGATTCCTGATTTTTCAAAATTACCTACGCTGGTTGTTTTTGTTTCCTTTATTTTAGCGTATATGGGAGTAGAAACATCTGCTAGTCATGCAAATGAAATGGAAAACCCTAAAAAGGATTATCCATTAGCAATGTTTGTATTGGTTATTCTGGCAATCATTTTAGACACTTTTGGCGGATTGACTGTGGCTACTACAGTCCCTCAACAGGGTTTGTCTCTTAATACAGGAGTGATCCAATCGTTAGAATTCCTATTAAGACACATTGATCCAAGTCTTGCATGGGTTGCGAAAATCCTTGCGATCCTTGTTTGTTTAGGTGTCATCGGAGAAATAGCTTCTTGGGTAACTTCTCCTTCAAAAGCACTTCACGTAGCGGCAGAAGAAGGATTACTTCCTGAATATTTTGCGAAAGAAAATGCACATGGTGTTCCTGCGCATTTGATGATCGCAAATGGGATTGTTGCGACAATCTGGGCAGCCGTCTTTACATTAAGTGGCGGGGGGAATAATCTTTCATTTCTTGCAGCGATGTCATTAACTGTTGTGATCTACCTAATGTTGTACTTTATGTTTTTCGCGGGCTATTTGAAGTTAGTGTTTAAAGATGAAAGTCTTGAAAGAGCCTATCAGGTTCCAGGAGGAAAAGTTGTAAAAGTAATCGTTGCTTGTTTAGGTCTTTTGACTTCACTTTTTGCTTTTTGTATCTCATTTGTTCCACCTGCAAGTATCGCAGCTGGACAGCATGGGATTTATGAAACGATTCTGATTGTTTCTTATCTTATCGTCTTAGTTATTCCATTTACGATCTACGCATGCCGTCATAAATTCCAGCATGCAGAAAAATAAAAAATGAAAGCTGGTTATTCAAATGGAAGGAAAAGAATTAGAACAATTGATTGGAAAAAATTTCCACTATTATCAAACAGGACAAGTGGCAGACTACATTCCAGCGTTAGCTGAAGTGGATCCAAAACAATTAGGTATGGCGATTTATGATCTGGATACAAAACAACTGATCGAGGGAGGAGATGCCGATGTACGTTTTGCCATCGAAAGCATGTCAAAAGTTCCCGTATTGTTATTAGCAATCAAAGATAACGGAATTGAAAAAGTCTTTCAAACAATCAATACGGAACCAACCGGATTTGCTTTCAATTCTATCATGAATATGGAGATCAATCATCGCAAACACCCGATGAACCCTTTTGTTAATGCAGGAGCGATTGCAACAACCTCTCTGATTGCCGGAAAAGATGCAGATGAAAAATTTGAACGGATCATATCATTTATGAAAGAAATCTGTGATGATCCTGATATCACATTGAATGAAGAAATCTATCATTCTGAATCAAGAACAGGTGATATCAATCGCTCTCTTGCTTATTATATGAAAGGCAATCAAATGATCGAAGGAGACGTTCCAGAGATACTCGATGCCTATTTCAGACAATGTTCCGTCAATGTCACCGCTACAGGTATAGCAAAACTAGCCGCTGTATTGGCAAATAAAGGGATCGCTCCTTGGAATGGCAAGCGGCTCATTACTGAAGAAAGTGCAACGATCGTCAAATCGATTATGACAACTGCCGGTTTGTATGATGAATCAGGCGAGTTTTCCGTTCATGTTGGTGTACCTGCCAAAAGCGGGGTAGGTGGCGGCTTGATGGCAGCTGTGCCCAATCGTTACGGCATAGGCGTCTTCAGTCCAGCACTAGATCCATTCGGTAACAGCGCAGCTGGCATCCAATTACTGAAGGACGTAGTCAAAGAACTCGATGCTGATATCTTCGAATAGCCTTTCTTGAAAGTGGCTGGGGTAAAAGTCCAAGCGACACCAAGTTATCTAAACGATAGCTGGGATTGTAAGCTTGATCGACTTTTGTTCCGGCTCCTTTTTTTATTGGTTTTTGAAAGGGGTTTTCTAAACAAAAAGTAAATAAAAAAGCGATTCGTGGATATGTTTAAATAAAACTATAAAAAAACTGGAGGCGTGTATCAGGAATGCTGGAAAAATACATCGAGCGAAATATATTTAGAAAAGTGTATCTATGCGAACAATTATTTGAATTCCAAGAAATAGATATCGAACAAACAGCTATTTCACTAGGGGTGACCACACCGACGATCCTTCATGATCTAGAAAGTCTAGCCGAGTGTCTGGAATATTGCATAAAAGAACAAATAAGAGAGAAGCATAAGTACAAACTTATATTTAAACGAGGGATTGCTCTTTCTGAGCTTACGCAATTTTTGTATGGTCAATCTTATTTTTTAAAGTTTTTAAGTTATTATTTCAAGGGCATATTCACGAGTACAGAACTGGCTGATCTTGAATTTATTTCTTTGAGTAAAGTATATACGATCAAAAAGAGCGTCTTGGATTTTTTTAAAGAAAATGATTATTTGAAAAATAAAGAAATCATTATTCCAGAATTTGATTCGCGGAATATTCTGCTAGCTTTAGTACGTTATATCAATTGGGAAGGATATGAGAGTAAAAATCCGCATGTAGAAGAAGCTTGTAACGAGCTGATCGATTATGTAGAGACACATTTTTTTAAAAGGAGATATTCGGAAGATGAAAAGTCCTTTATCATACGGGGAATAGAGATTGCAATCGGAAGAAAGACGTTTCCCCTTGAACTGAAAGAAGAAGATAAGAAAAGTGCGGAGACGAAGCCGTTATTTCAATTAGTCTGTCAAGGATTGGAAGAGCAAAAAGGGATGCTACACTTACAGGAAGAAGATGTCTATTATATTTTCTCTTTGTTCAATAGCAGAAATTATACCAATGAGAACATGGAGCTGTTAAGAAAAGATTTCGAAGTTGTGTATAAAAATTTTGTTCTCAATGACCTGTCACTCAATGAATTGATTTTACAGATTCTCCCAGTCGCTGAAATCGATGATGCAGACAATTTTATTTTTAAGCAATCCTTTTTACAATTTGTCCGTACGTTGTGGGCAGACGGTCAAGTATTTTTACCGGAACGAATCTATCTACTGTCAGAAAAAGAACAGCTTCTATACAGAAAAATAGTAGAAGTGCTAGACGATTGGAAAAAGAAAAACCAAATTCATCTAAGATGGAATGATAATTTCATCCGAAAATTTGTTAAGAGTCTTTCTTTGATTACCAGAGAACAGATGATACAGCAAGAGATAGAAATATTTGTTGTTTCAGAAAGTTCAGTCAAACAATTTTTTTATCGAACCCAATTTCATTTGTATGCTGAAGAAGATATGGCTGAAATAAATCCCATTTTATTTCGTTCTTTAGAAGAATTACCTGATGAATGTTTGTGTTCAAAAAAACGAGTGGTTTTATGCGATGCTGCTAGCTATCAAACTGGTTTAGAAACTGAAAAAACAAAGGTCTATCCTATCTCGTTAAAAGGTGTAAACATCCTTTTGTATCGTATTGCTCAGGAGCTTCATTTATTAAAAAAACATATTTCTTGAGGAGATCTTAAAGCAAGACAAACATCAACTTTCTACAGAGCTTTTTAAAAGACTGTAGAAGTTTTTTTATTTGTGACCTGATTTGTGCGAAAAACTACTTATATAACAAACTTTCTCCGAATTTTTTTAAAATACTATTGACTTAGAGTCAACTCTAAGGAGTAGAATAGATAAAGTGTTACAAATCTATTTTCAACTAAAAAGAAGATAGTACGGAGGAGAGAATGTATGATGAGTACAGCATTACATGTATTGGATACAATCAACAGTCCAGCAGATGTCAAAAAATTATCTGTGGAGGAAATGAAACAGCTGGCAGAAGAAATGCGCCAAAAAATCTTACAAAAGGACAGCGATGTAGGTGGGCACGTTGGTCCGAATCTAGGTGTAGTCGAATTAACGATTGCTTTTCATTATGTATTCGATTCACCTAAGGATAAAATCGTATGGGATGTTTCCCATCAATCTTATGGTCATAAGCTGCTAACTGGTCGGAAAAATGGCTTTGAAAAAGGACATTACCATGAAGTAAGCGGGTATTCCAATCAGCACGAAAGTGAACATGATTATTTTACAGTGGGTCACACATCTACATCTATCAGTTTAGCTACTGGGTTGGCTAAAGCCAGAGATCTGAAGAAAGAATCAGGAAATGTGGTAGCATTTATTGGAGATGGCTCACTAAGTGGCGGCTTAGCTTTTGAAGGGCTGAACAACGGCGGCGCTTTACAGACCAATTTAATCGTATTAGTAAACGATAATGAGATGTCTATTGATGAGAACCACGGTAGCTTATATCAGAACTTAGCAGAGCTTCGTCAAACTCACGGTGAAAGCAGTAATAACCTATTTAAAGCTATGGGATTTGATTATCGCTATGTGGATAATGGAAACGACCTAGAGACGGTGATCCGTTTATTTGAAGAAGTAAAAGATATTGATCATCCAATCGTACTTCACGTACATACGGAAAAAGGCCGCGGTTATCAGCCAGCAATCGATAATAAAATGAAATATCATTGGCACGTCCCATTTGATCTGTCTACAGGAGAAGCAAAACAGGCAGCTTCTGGAGAAACATTCAATACGATCATCATGGATTATCTGGATAAAAAAGTGCAAACAAGTACAGCACCTATTGCCGCAGTCAATGCAGCAATACCAGGCGCCTTTGGACTGAAAACATTCCAAGAAAAACATCCAGATCATTATTTTGATGTGGGGATCGCCGAGCAGCATTCCATTACGTTTGCATCTGCTTTGGCTTCTCAGGGAGTACGTCCAGTCGTCTTCCAATCGAGCACTTTCCTGCAACGGGCATATGATCAATTATCACATGATTTAGCAATCAACGAGAATCCAGTCATCATTTTAGTTGGTGGCGGAACGATCTCTGCTAGTGATCGAACACACCAAGGAACATTTGACATTCCTTATTTATCCAGTATTCCGAACATCAAATATCTTGCTCCAGCAACAAAAGAAGATATGATCTCTATGCTAGATTGGGCTTTTGAGCAAACAGAACAGCCTGTAGCTATTCGAATCCCTACTCATGGTGTGGAACATGGTAAAGCTATCGCAAATGATTACAGTATTCCAACCTATCAGACAGTGAATAAAGGCGAAAAAGTGGCAATTTTAGCTTTAGGTGGTTTTCTTGGACTAGGAAAAGAAACAGTGGAAGCTTTTAGAGAAAAAGGAATGGAAGCAACATTGATCAATCCAGGAACAATTACAGAAAATGATGTAGAAACATTAGATAAATTAAAAGAAGTCCATGAATTAGTCATCACATTAGAAGATGGTAGTTTATCAGGCGGATTTGGCGAAAAAATCAGTCGTTATTATGGTGATTCTTCAATGCATGTGCTGAATTTCGGTGCAAAGAAAGAATTCACAGATAGTGTTCCAACAGTTAAACTTTATGAACGTTATCATTTGACACCAAGCCAAATCGTTGAGGATAGTCTACGTGTCTTAAATATTCAATAATACATCGTATTTTCCATCCAGATAATCGTTTATACTAGTATCTGGATGGTTTTTTATTATACGAAACAAAGGAGTAGATGCTCTTATGTATCAAAAAGCAGAAGAATATTTCAAAAAGTTTCAAGAAGAATATCCTAGGTATCAATCAGAAAAACTAAGCTTTTTTTCATTTGGGAATACAGAAGAAATGGCAGATGAATTGAGTGAGTTAGTGGTAAAAAAAATAAAAACCGGTACATCAAGCGGATACGATCTATACAAAAAAGAGAAGGAACCTCTACCAAAAGTGGGCCAGTTAGATGTGGTTCTGAATGGAAAAAATGAACCAGTTTGTATCATCAAAAATATAAATGTGACTATCTTGCCTTTTAGTGAAATCACGGAAGAACATGCTTGGAAAGAAGGAGAAGGAGATCGAACGTTAGCTTATTGGCGGAAAGTCCATACTGACTTTTTCAAGCATGTCTACAAAGAAGCACTGAACACGGCATTTACAGAAGAGAAGCTAATCGTATATGAAGAGTTTGAAGTAATTTTCTTTTAACAAGAAAGGCTTGCTAAAAGAAAAAGGATAGCTACTTTATTGACTCCTGGATAGAAAAGGGTTACATTTTTATAAGAAGATGTATTTCTAGAGAACGTCATTGGAGGAGATAGTGTGGATGTACTGGAAAAAATAAAAGGTGGGGTTGTCGTTTCTTGTCAAGCTTTGGAAAATGAGCCATTACACAGTTCTTTTATCATGGGGAGAATGGCTTTGGCTGCAAAAGAAGGCGGAGCAGTTGGTATTCGCGCAAATACAACAGAAGATATCAATGAAATCAAGCGAATCGTTGATTTGCCAGTCATAGGGATCATTAAAAGAGATTACGATGGGTCAGAAGTATTTATTACTGCGACAGAAAAAGAAGTGAAAGAACTTTTGGAGACGCAAGCTGAGATCATTGCACTCGATGCAACTTCTCGTAAACGTCCGACAGAAAAAACAACAGCTGAGCTTGTCCAAATGATCCACGCTCACGGTCGATTAGCCATGGCAGATATTTCGACTTTTGAGGAAGCGCTTCAAGCGCAAGAAGATGGTTTTGATCTCTTGTCTACGACATTAGCAGGATATACAGAATATTCTCGAAAGACACAGACGCCTGATTTTGATTTGTTGAATCAGATCATAGAACAAGTCAATATACCAGTAGTCATGGAAGGCCATACTGACTCTCCAGAACAAGTAGAGAAAGCCTATGAATTAGGTGCTTTTTCAGTCGTCATTGGATCCATCATCACCCGTCCGCAATTCATCACTAAAAGATATGTCGAAGCCGCGAATAAAGCAAAGAACTAAAAAACACGTACGGCACAGATTCTTGACAAAAAAGAAAAATTAATAGATAGTTTAAAGCAGATTCTAAGAAGAAGAGGAAAGCGTTGCTTTTCCTTTTGTCTTCGCAGATCTGCTTTTTAGCGAATTTTATAGAAAGAAGGCGAGACCATGTTTGAACGAAGTCCTTCAGAATTGACAGAACGTGAAAATTACAAGTTGCTGATTGGTTCAGTTATCCCTAGGCCAGTTGCAGTAGTAACGACTAAGTCCGTAAATAATATAGTGAATATCGCACCCTTCAGTTACTTCAATATCGTCAGTTCGAATCCACCGATTTTATCCTTGGCGATCCAGAGAAAACAAGATACAGTAAAAGACACAGCAAAAAACATTCTTGAGACAAGAGAAGCGGTCATTCATATCCTTGATGAGGACAACGTAGAAGAAGCAAATAAAACAGCAGCTAATCTGCCTAATGAGGAAAGCGAACTACACTTGACTGAATTGACTTTAACGGATTCAGCAATCATTTCAGTACCAGCATTGACAGAAGCAAAAGTTCGTTTTGAGACAACCTTATATGAACATGTCGAGATACGGAATAAAAATAAAGTAACAGCTGATTTATTTTTGCTAGAAGTACAGAAATATCATTTGAATGAAACAGTCTATGATGAAAAGACGGGAAGGATCGACCCAAGAAAGTTGAATGCTGTAAGCCGCTTGGCAGGAAATGATTATGCAGCAATAGGAGAAATTTTCACGATCGCACGTCCCCAATAAGAAGGAGTAATAGTTATGTTAAAAATAAGTTATAAACCATCAGCAGATTCAAAAGAAATGGAAAAAGAATACGAGACAGTGGATGATTTTCTGCAAGGGCAGTATTTAGAAGTTCCGCCATTGCAAGATCATTTTGTCGTCACCAAAGTTACTTTAGATGGCAAAGAAATAAGATTAACAGACCACACGATTAGCGGGTTATTCAATTACTTCAACAAATAAACATTTATTCCGAAAAGTGGAAAGCACATAAAAAAACACCAAAAATAAAAAAATTATCAAGGAATCCTGGCACAATTGAACGAAACTGCGCTGGGATTCTTTTACGTTATTTGTTATTTTTTCCTAAAAAATATTAAAGATTGTTAAATTTCACTATTTCATTTCAAATTCCATTGCCTAATCCTTAGGAAAAGTCTATCATGGACTCGTAAATAGAATATAGTAATAACCTTGTTAGGTGAGGCTCCTATACAAACATAGGCTATTGCCCAGAAACGTCGAAAGTCGCCAATGGGTAAAACAGAAACTGTCGGATTAAGGCTTTTTCCAATAGCTAAGAATGTTTTCTTTACGTTGTATAGTGCTAAAACTCGGACGATGAGATGATGCTAGGTCAGAATTCTTGTTCGAAAAGGTTTCTGACCTTTTCTTTATATTTTCAAGACTGACTTATTTGATGAGACAAACTCGCTCCTCACCTGACAAGTGGTTTACTGTGTGAGGAGGAGATGCGGTGAAAAAAAGAAAAAAGATCGATTGGTGGATTTTGGGTCCTTATTTGACTTTGTCCATGATCGGTCTTTTAGAAGTATACAGCGCTAGTTCTTATCGCTTATTGCAAGCAGATGAAAATACAAAAAGTCTATTATTGCGCCAACTGATTTTCATATTTTTGAGTTGGGGCGTAATCTTCTTAGCTCGTTCAATCAAACTGCACTATTTACTTCACCCTAAAATAGCAGGATATGGTTTAGCTTTATCGATTTTCTTTTTGATCTTAGTACGAGTAGGAATATTCGGTGTCACTGTTAATGGCGCGCAACGTTGGATTTCTCTGTTTGGCATTCAATTTCAGCCTTCAGAATTAGCAAATCTTTTTCTGATTTTTTATCTAAGCTGGTTTTTTCGTGACGGAAATAATCCGCCAAAAGACCTAAAAAAACCTTTCCTGATTACAATAGGCATAACTTTGCTGATTTTATTCCAGCCAAAGATTGCTGGAGCATTGATGATTCTTTCGATTGCGTGGGTCATTTTTTGGGCAGCAGCAGTTCCATTTAAAAAAGGAATCTATCTGATTGTTACTTTTTCCGCCTTATTGATTGGAGCAGCCGGCGGAGTATTATATTTAGGAAACAAAGGCTGGCTTCCCCAGATGTTCAATCATGCTTATGAAAGGATTGCGACTTTAAGAGATCCTTTCATAGATAGTCATGGTGCGGGCTATCAAATGACTCATTCGTTTTATGCACTATACAATGGTGGCATATGGGGGAGAGGATTAGGAAACAGTATCACAAAAAAGGGATATCTTCCAGAGACAGAAACAGATTTTATTTTTTCGATCATTACAGAAGAGCTTGGGCTAATTGGTGCATTGTGTGTACTTTTCTTATTATTCTCATTATGCATGAGAATCTTTTGTTTAAGCAGTCGTTGTAAAAATCAGCAAGCTGGATTGTTTCTTTTAGGATTCGGAACTTTGCTATTCGTTCAGACGATAATGAATGTGGGAAGTATCGCAGGGCTTATGCCAATGACTGGCGTGCCATTACCATTTGTTAGTTATGGAGGAACAAGTTATCTGATCCTTTCTTTAGGAATCGGGATCACGTTGAATATTTCTTCGAAGATACAGGCCGAAGAGTTGCCGCTCTATCGACCTGAAAAACAATAAAGAGAAACTGAGAATCTCTCAGTTTGAATTATCATAAAGGACTATCTTTTATTTTTCAAGCGAGAGATTCTTTTTAGAAAGAGGAATTCGCAATGAAAGTATTTCAAAAAATCATATTATCTGTTTTGTTACTGCTTACACTAGTAGTCGGCTTTTTTTCGATTGAATTTGTCCATGGATTTTCGTCTGCAAAACAGACCTCAACTGTAAAAAAGGTAGAGCCGAAAAGTGTCCCTACCACACTAAACGTGGCTTTGATTGGTTCGGATGCCCGTTCGAAAGACGAAAATGGTCGCTCAGATTCACTTATGGTTGCACAATACGACCAGAAAACACAACAAGCAAAACTAATCTCTATCATGAGAGACTCATATGTCGATATACCAGGTTATGGAATGGATAAAATCAATGCAGCGTACTCTTACGGAGGAGTTGATTTATTGAACCAAACATTAAAGGAAAATTTCAAATTTGAAGCCCCGTATTATGCAAGTATCACATTTCAAGATTTTATCGATTGCGTCAATGAACTGTTTCCTGATGGAGTAAAGATTGATGCAGAAAAATCTTTAGATTTAGATGGCGTATATATAAAAAAAGGGAAGCAAGTAATGGATGGCAATACGTTACTGCAGTATGCTCGATTCCGTGAAGACGAAGAAGGGGACTTTGGGAGGATTAGAAGACAGCAACAAGTGATTAAAGCTATCTCTCAGCAGCTGAAAGACGTCACTTCGATATTTAAATTACCGAAAGCAGTGGGAAAACTACTTGGTAGTATCCAAACGAACCTTCCTGAGAGTGTGCTACTGGATTGCGGTATGGATTTCCTCAAAGACGATAATAAAAAGATCGATACATTATCCGTACCAGTAGACGGCAGTTGGGACTTCAACGACAATACGCCTTCCGGAAGTGTTCTGGAATTAGATTTGACCAAAAACCAAGAAGCAATCAAAAAATTTCTGAATAATTAAGGAAAGAAAAGAAAATAAAAGAAGTTAGAAATAACAATTTATGTTATGTTCTGACTTCTTTTATTATGTTAGAATAAACAGGTATAAATAGTGAAAATAAAGGAATAGCAAGCAAAAGAAGGAGGAAAAAATGAAAAGAAGTGACAAGCACGGCAAAAATCGAACAGGCGCTTATATTGCCGGCGCAGTGATCCTAATAGCAGCTGCAGGTGGCGGTTATTTTTACTACCGGCACTATCAAGAAACCCAAGCAGTAGAAGCTGGAGAAAAGACGGTTGAGCAATTTGTCCAAGCTTTAAACAAAGGAGATTATAACAAAGCTGCAGGAATGGCATCGAAAAAGGCCAAAAATAAAAGTGCATTATCTGAAAAAGAGATCTTAGAAAAATACCAAAATATATACGGCGCTGCCGATGTCAAAGGACTTGAGATATCAAATCTAAAAGTAGATAAAAAAGATGATTCTACTTATAGCTTTTCATATAAAGCAAAGATGAATACCTCATTAGGTGAATTGAAAGATCTTTCTTATAAAGGAACATTAGACAGAAATGATGGTCAAACCACGATCAACTGGCAGCCTAACTTGGTTTTTCCAGAAATGGAAGGAAATGACAAAGTAAGCCTGACCACGCAAGAAGCAACAAGAGGGAACATTTTAGATCGAAATGGGGAACCATTAGCAACAACCGGCAAACTAAAACAATTAGGAGTCGTTCCAAGCAAACTTGGGGATGGGGACGAAAAAACAGCCAATATCAAAGCAATTGCTTCCGCATTCGATTTAACAGAAGATGCTATCAATCAGGCTATTTCACAAAGCTGGGTACAACCCGATTACTTTGTCCCATTGAAAATCATTGATGGAGCAACGCCAGAACTTCCAGCTGGAGCTACCATCCAAGAAGTAGACGGCAGATATTATCCTTTGGGTGAAGCAGCTGCTCAACTGATTGGTTACGTGGGAGATATCACAGCAGAAGATATTGATAAAAATACAGAATTAAGCAGTAATGGAAAAATCGGACGATCTGGTTTGGAAATGGCTTTTGATAAGGATCTTCGTGGGACTACAGGTGGAAAATTAAGCATCACGGATGCAGACGGTGTCGAGAAAAAGGTTCTGATCGAGCATGAAGTCCAAAACGGCAAAGATATCAAATTGACAATCGATGCGAAGGCACAAAAAACAGCTTTCGACAGTCTAGGAGGAAAAGCTGGATCGACTGTTGCGACAACGCCAAAAACCGGTGATCTTCTTGCGCTTGCTAGCTCTCCAAGCTATGATCCAAACAAAATGACAAACGGGATCTCACAAGAAGACTACAAAGCTTATGAAGAAAATCCTGAACAACCATTCATCAGCCGATTTGCGACAGGTTATGCTCCTGGATCTACGTTTAAAATGATCACAGCAGCAATCGGTCTCGACAACGGCACTATCGATCCAAATGAAGTGTTGACGATCAACGGACTTAAATGGCAAAAAGACAGTTCTTGGGGATCGTATCAAGTAACTCGTGTTAGTGATGTGTCACAAGTAGACTTAAAAACTGCTTTGATTTATTCCGATAATATATATATGGCGCAAGAAACGTTGAAAATGGGGGAGAAGAATTTCCGTGCAGGTTTGGATAAATTCATTTTTGGTGAAGACCTTGATTTGCCAATCAGTATGAATCCAGCACAAATTTCTAATGAAGAGAGCTTTAATTCAGATATCTTGCTAGCTGATACTGGATATGGACAAGGCGAACTTCTAATTAATCCTATCCAGCAAGCAGCAATGTATTCTGTTTTTGCCAACAATGGCACACTTGTCTATCCTAAATTGATTGCAGATAAAGAGACAAAAGACAAGAAGAATGTCATCGGCGAAACAGCGGTACAGACGATCGTGCCAGATTTGAGAGAAGTTGTGCAAGATGTAAATGGTACAGCACATTCTCTTTCTGCTTTAGGGATTCCGTTGGCAGCGAAAACTGGTACAGCGGAAATCAAAGAAAAACAGGATGAAAAAGGGAAAGAGAACAGTTTCTTGTTTGCTTTCAACCCTGATAACCAAGGTTATATGATGGTTAGCATGTTGGAAAATAAAGAAGATGATGATTCAGCAACTAAACGAGCACCCGAACTATTACAATACCTCAACCAAAATTATCAATAAAGAACGACTTCTTAACTATAGTAAAAGGACTGTGACGGGATCGTCACAGTCCTTTTTTTCGAATAAACGACAGGTTCACGACCGCTTTCTGGGTCACTCACACTTCATAAACTTTTTTTGTAAAATATTTCAGAACAAGTGGAGAAATAAGTGTACTTAATAAAATCACGATTACTAAAGGTGAATAGTACTGTGGTTCGATCAATTGACTTTGCTGTCCAATTTGCAAAATGATCAAAGCCATTTCTCCACGCGAAATCATACCAGCACCGACCATCAATGAACTATGTTGAGAAAAACCGGCAATCTGAGCACCAAAATACCCTCCAAGCAATTTGGTCAAAATCGCTACAAGCGTCAATATAGAAATAAAGAGCAGCTGCTCACCAAAGTCAGAAAAATCAACTTCTAATCCTACACTGACAAAAAATACTGGTATAAATACTGCATATCCTAAGGCTTCAACATTGTGGTATACTTCTTCTTTGACCTTTGTCTGACTGACTGCTATCCCAGCAAAAAAGGCACCAATGACAGAACTAAGACCTACAAGATCCGCTACGTAAGACATACCTAAACAAATAACTAGCGATACGATGATAATAGAAGAATTTGCGTACACTTTTTCTGCAAATGAAAGCAAGAAGGGTGCAATCCATTTGACTAATAAGAAAATAAAAACAAAGTAAACGAGCTGTTCAATCAAAACAAGCGGTAAAGAAGCATTGCTAGAAGCTTCTCCAGTGAGAAAAGATAGACTGAAACTTAGGACTAAAACGACCAAAATGTCATCTACAACTGAAGCGCCTAAAATAGTTGAGCCTTCTTTCGTATTCACCACGTTTAGTTCCTTTAATACTTCAACTGAAATACTGACAGAAGTTGCTGCAAGAATAATCCCAAAGAAAATCGCTTCATTTCCCGAAACTTGGAATGCTTCGCCTGTTAGCCAACCAAAAACAACAGGGAAGATGATTCCAAGTAAAGCAACGAACATGCCTGGTCGGAAATATTTTTTCAAAAGAGATAAATCACTTTCCAGTCCAGCTAAAAACATCAATAAGATTACACCAATCTCCGAGAAGTCATGGACTAGAATATCCGGTTTGACCCAATTCAATCCAGCTTGTCCTAGCAAAACACCAACAAGTAATTGTCCGATTACTGCTGGAATACCTAATCTCCTAGAGATATGTGAGCCAATCGTTGTTGAAATCAATATCAGGCATAGAATACCAATAAATTCCATTCTCATCATTCCTTTGTATAAAATATAGCCCGAACTTAGCATAACATATATTATTAATTTTTTCGGACAATATACTTGTAAACAAATCTTATAGTCACAATTTTTTCTTTTAATAGAAAAAAATAGTTTTTATACTAAAATTATGGATTGGATAAATATGTTAAGATGACTTATCAGAACGTTTAAATATTTATCACAGTGGAGGAAGCTTATGGGCGAGCATAAATTAATACAAGAAATAGATAACGAAAGATTAGCACGTATCGAAAATGATCAATGGGTTAACAATATTGCTAATGCCTTTGCTCAGCAATATCATTTTAAAGCAAACGATATCAATCGCTTTAATAAAACAAATTTTATTTCAGATTTGACCCCTTTATTTATTAACTTAGTTGATTTAAGTGAAGATGAATTTAAAATAGATACAAAAAATATGAAAGAATCTCTTGTAAGAAGTACTTATGCGCTTGAAAATGCTGAATTATTTCGCAAATATACCAATGAATTGGTTGTTAATGATTCCAGTAGTTTTATTATGATACCTCTTTCTTTCAAAACTGAAAAAAGTTCACATCTTGTAACAGCATCCATCCAAAAAAAAGCTGGTTTTTTTCAGATAGAAATTTTTGATAAAGCTGGAATAGCTCCTCCTGAAAGATCAGAGAAATCTTTAGTTGTTAAAAATAGGGAACAGATGAAGAGGAAAGTAAGTTACATTTATGAAATAAAAGACACAGAAAAAAATTTTGCAGAGATGATTTATGCCCTTGAGAACGGCAGAGGAGAATTCAATATTCCTTTGGATATCAATAATAAAAAACTAAATTATAAAGAGTATATTCCTTTAAGACTCCTCAGTAAAGTAGCAACCAAGGAATATTATGGTGATAAGATCAGAAGTGCGCAAATTATAGGAAATTGTTGCGTAAAATCATGGACAGGAGCATTGAAAGATAAATTGGAACAGTTTCGTATAGAACAAAGTAAGCCGAGTAATGAGTCATTGAATAAAATACTTACAGAAATTGCCTGTCGTCAATTAGAAAAAGCAGGTTATGGTCCCAAAACAATCTATCATTTTAGAGAATTGAACAGCTTATACAGTTATAATAAAATAGAGAGAAAAGATATGAATAATAAATTTTCAAAAAAACAGGAAAATAGTAGGTTGTTCAATCAATATTTTACTGAAACTAAAAATAAGCTTCCGCTTGATCGGATTGCTTTACCTATGTTAAATGCCTCTCTTAAACATAACCATACTGGAACTAAATATAATAAATTAAAAAAACTTTTGGGTAAAAATAAAACAAATGACTCTACTAGTATTTATTTTTTAACAGATTTAGATAAGCAAAAGATTATCGAGAATGTTGGAACTATCATTTCTCATCATGAAATAAAAAAAACAATGGATACTATAAAAAAGGAAGTCCAAAGGTGCCAGCAGAATAGATTACAGCTCAGAACTGTTCAGGCATATAGCGAAAGATAGGGAGTTGTCCATTTTCTTTTATTATAAAAAGAAAAATTCTGAGATTTTTTTATCTTTGTGAATTAAGACCTCCAGTGTGAACTGGAGGTTTTCTTTTCATCGGAAATCCACTTCAACTTAATAGTTTAACGAGTTTTTTTACTACCACGCGGGAAACTCTCTGCAGACCTTAGCATAACTAGGGTTTTCATAACATACAAACAGAGACCGAAGAATCAATTCTGATTCATCAGTCCCGTAATTATAAAATAAGGTCTTCTTGTGTATACTACAGTCAATGGAATTGTTTTTAAAGCATAAAACTCAATACATTCTTCTTATTCTGATAAAATTGATGATCTCCTGGATGCCCATGAAAATCAAGATGAAACCGAATATTTGGAATAGAACCATCAAGCTTTTGAATGGATTGAACAATAAGACGAATCCGCCAATCAACAACAGAATACTATAAACACTCCAACTTTTAGCTTTTGTATTCATGCTGAAGAACAACTGGAACAAGCTGTTGATGATAACAGCTAATCCAAGAAGAATCGGCAGGATAGAAACGATTGCAGGTGCAAAAGCATAAACGATCAGCGCGCAGATCAGGAAAAAAAGACCACTAAACAGACCGATACTCCAAGAACCTGTTTTCCTTTTAAAACGGTAAGCCTCAAAAAGATTCAACAACCCAAGCAAAACAAGATAGGCAGTGATCAGATAACCGATAAAATGAAAAACAGCAGAAGGGTTTAGCACAATCGCAATCCCAGAAATAATATAAACAGCAGCTCTTAATAAGGCGTATTTTTGAATATTTTGTTTAATCGTCTCAAACATATAAGAAAACCTCCTTTGACTTATTTTAACGTGAACTAGTCATTTTACCAAATCAAACGTTACAAAATGAGTGAAGGAGAAGAGCTTCTTAAGGAAGATCATTTTCTGAGGATCTTTTCCATTTTTTTGCCTTTTGCTAGCTCATCGATCATTTTATCTAAATAACGAATTTCTTTCATCAAGTTATCCTCGATGTCTTCTACTCGCACACCACAAACAACACCTGTAATCAAAGAACGAGAAGGATTGGGGGCAGGGGCTTCCGCAAAAAACTGTTCGAAAGTCACTTGTTTTTGTAGTTGCTCTTCTAGTTCTGTTTGGGAATAACCTGTCAGCCAGCAAATGATTTCATCTACTTCCTCTTTTGTACGATCTTTTCTCTCTGCTTTTGCTACATACATGGGATAAACGCTTGCAAAACTTGTCTTAAAAATACGATTTTGCGCCATAATCAAGTCACCTTTCTTCTCTCAAACTATTTACTACTTATAGTATATAAGAAAAAGAGAAGAAAAAGTGATTATTCAAAAAAAAAGATAAAAAGGATTGTGACAAAATTCTTGTCACAATCCCTTTTTTCCGAATAAACGGTGTTCTCCTGCCTACTCCTCGGTCCCAAGTCACAATATTCAACAAACATGAGAAACTGTTTATTGAAATTGTTCCTTGTGACTCGGAGCGAAACGGCAGGCTCACAACCTCTATCTGACTTTTTTACAATCTTCATCGCTCAAGTGCGCATCAGATAATCGAATGCTCCTAAAGCTGCAGTAGCTCCTGAACCCATTGAAACGATGATTTGTTTGTATGGACTATCTGTACAATCACCAGCTGCGAAAACGCCGGGGATATTCGTTGCGCCATTTTTCTCGGTCACTATTTCATTTCTTGGGTTCATTTCGATCGTTCCATCTAGCCAATCCGTATTAGGAAGTAAGCCGACTAGAATGAATACTCCTGAAACAGCTAGTGTATGCATCTCCATCGTACGGCGATCGATATAGGAGAGAGATTCTACCTGATTCGTACCGCTGATTTCTTTCGTCGCTGCATGTTTGATAACAGTGACATTCGCAAGAGAGAATAGTTTATCCTGTAAGATTTGATCTGCTTTTAATTCTGGTAAGAATTCTAGAACATATACATGTTTTGCTAACCCAGCCAAATCGATTGCTGCTTCAACACCAGAATTACCACCGCCGATAACAGCAATCTCTTTTCCTTTGAATAGAGGGCCGTCACAGTGCGGACAATAAGCAATTCCTTTATTTTTAAACTCTTTTTCTCCCGGTACATTGATAGAACGCCAGTGCGCACCTGTCGCAATAATTGCCGTTTTTGCTTGAAGTGATATGCCGTTAGCCAAGCCGATAGTGATAAAATCTTGCTCTTTATTTAAGGAAACAGCCTGTTGATTGATCATAATATCGATAGGGTAACTACGCACATGATTTTCTACTTGCTGCATTAGTTTTGGCCCTTCTGTGTAAGGGGTACCAATCATATTTTCAATTCCCAGTGTTTCAACGACTTGTCCACCGAAGGAATCAGCAACAATCCCTGTGCGGATTCCTTTACGTGCTGCATAGATAGCTGCACTACTAGCTGCTGGTCCGCCACCGACCACTAATACATCATAAGGTTTTTTTTCAACTAATTCTTCTTCAACCAAAGGACCAGTGATTTTTTCAACGATTTGTTCGATCGTCATGCGTCCGCTACTAAATTCTTCACCATTTAAAAAAACTGTTGGCACTGCCATGATTTGTTTATCATCGATTTCTTTTTGGAACATACCGCCTTCAATCATCGTATGAGTAATATTTGGATTTAATACAGCTAATATATTCAATGCCTGTACAACGTCGGGGCAATTATGACAAGTCAAGCTGACATAACTGTCAAAATGCAGCGTTTGTTTGATTTGTTTGATTTTGAGACTCAAAGATTCACTGATTTTCGGTGCCCGTCCACTAATTTGCAACAGTGCTAGTAAAAAAGAAGCAAATTCATGACCGAGGGGGATACCAGCAAAAACAATTCCACTTTCTTTGCCAAGAGGGCTGATAGAAAAACTAGGTGTCCGCGTCAACTCTTTTTTTTCCCAAGAGATTTTAGGAGACATTTCTGATATTTCCTTCGTAAATTCTGCTAATTTTTGACTATTTTCACTAGTATCCAAACTAACAGAAAAAACAATAGGAGATTCAATCAGTGCTAAATATTGTTCGAGGTTTTGTTTAGTTTCTTTATCTAACATATCGACCACCTAAATTTTTCCAACAAGATCAAAACTTGGTTTCAATGTTTCGCCACTTTCTTTCCATTTTGCCGGACAAACTTCACCTGGGTGGGTACGTACATATTGAGCAGCCCGTATCTTATCAATCAGTGCACTAGCATCACGACCAATTCCATCTGCATTGATTTCCATGGCTTGAACGATGCCGTCTGGATCAATAATAAATGTTCCTCGTTGAGCTAATCCTTGTTCTTCATCCAACACATCAAAAATACGAGAAATCCGATGCGAAGGATCGCCAATCATCGTGTATTCGATTTTACCAATAGCATCTGATGTATCATGCCATGCTTTGTGAGTAAAATGGGTATCTGTAGAGCAAGAAAAGACTTCAACGCCCAAAGATTTCAAGGTGCTGTATTGTTCTTGTAAGTCTTCTAGTTCAGTGGGACAAACAAAAGTGAAATCTGCTGGGTAGAAACATAGGATGCTCCAATTCCCCATAAAGTCTTTCTCGCTAATTTCTAAAAATTCTCCTTGATGATAAGCTTGAGCGTTAAATTCTTCGATTTTTTTCCCAATCAATGACATAGTAAAACCTCCAATAATAATTATTTATAATTATTGTAATTTAGCTGGAGTTAGAAAGTCAATGAATATTTTGTTATTTAATAAAGATTACTCAAAAACGCTGGTTAATTATAAAATGGAAGAGGCATAAGAAAATACAACTACTTGAAATACTCAGGATAACGTTGAGTGACAGTTTCTTGTTCTTTCAGCATCATGTGCAAGTGCAATCCCGTTTGAAAACGAGCTTCTTCTGGTTTTTTATCGACTAATGCTCTGAATAAATCTTCATGTTGTTCCATGATCGTTTCCCATGGAAGCCCTTGTATGGTCACTCTTAACCAACGAAAACGTTCTAAATGGGTATTGTGGTCATCTAACCAGTTCCAAACTTCTTTTCTGCCGGCAATTTCGAAACAAGCTTCATGAAATAAATTATCTGCACGAAAAAACGCACGTTCATCCTTTATTTTGGCTGCTTTTTCTTGTTCTTCTAAAATTGTTTCTAACACTATTCGTGTTTGATGGTCCAATTTGGAACAGCATTCGATCATGATCTGCTGTTCTAATTGCTCTCGAACAAATCGAGCATTTTCTGCAGAATAGAGATTGATTCTTGAAACATACGTACCACTTTGAGGAACTGTGTACACGAGTTCTTGTTGACGTAGTTGAATCAATGCTTCGCGAATGGGGGTTCGGCCGATAGAAAGATGTGCCTCCAGCGCTTTTTCAGATATTTTTCTTCCAGGTTCTAGGTCCGCATAGATGATTTGTTTACGAATCGCTTGATAAGCTTGAGATTGCAAGCTACTTTTCATTTTTATACCTCCAAAATCATTTCTATGAACGTAGTATAACAGAAGAGATCTGAAAAACAATCTGATATGTCACTTAAACTAGTAAATTTGTATAAAAAGTAAAATTTTGATTGACACAGCGGTTTTTATTACATAAAATTCATTTGAAGACAAAAACTGATATGTTAGTTTAGGAGGGGAAAAATGATTGATTTAAACAACTGGGAGAACTTTATTCCTGAATTATCTCAAAAAGAAGTAGAAATACCTCATTTTGACCGTGCATCATTAAGAGAAACTGGACAAAGAAATCCTGTCTGGATCCATTTTGGTGGCGGAAATCTTTATCGAGGATTTCATGCAGAAATCGCTCAACGTTTAGCGGATCAAGGCGAATTGCCCACTGGTGTCATTGTTTGTGAAACATTCGATGAAGAAATAATTGAAAAGGCTTACCGAGATTTTGATGATTTGATTCTTGAAGTGGTCATGCCAAGCAGTGGAAAATTTGTCAAACGTATATTAGCTGCGACAGCTGACAGTCTGTATTGTCATCCAGATTGCTCGGAACACTTTTCTAAGATGATTGGGCACTTTGAAAATCCGAGTTTACAATTAGTTACTTTTGCTATTACTGAAAAAGGTTATCGATTGAAAGATACAAGTAATAAATATATAGGACCGATTGCAGTTGATATAAAAAATGGTCCGAAAAAGCCATCACATACGATGAGTATTCTTACTGCACTACTTTATAGACGGTTTTTATCGGGAGCTTGGCCGATTGCACTTGTCTCTACAGATAATTTTTCACAAAACGGCAGTCAATTACGTACTTCGCTGCTAGCGATCGCAAAAGAATGGCAAAAGGAAGGTTATGTACCAGAAACATTTATCCAATACTTATCGAATGAAGAAATCGTTGCGTTTCCATGGACAATGATTGACCGTATCACTCCGAATCCTTCCATATCAGTTAGCAGAATGTTGGCAGAAGAAGGCTTTTCAAATATGTCGATCTTGCAAACCGCAAAGGGAACCAATATTGCGCCATTCGTCAATACAGAAGACATCCATTATTTAATCATGGAAGATCATTTCCCAAACGGACGTCCGAGATTCGAAAAAGCTGGAGTGTTCTTGACTGATCGTGCAACGGTAGATAAAGCAGATACGATGAAAGTGACGACTTGTCTTAACCCTTTGCATACGGCTTTAGCTATTATGGGTTGTTTACTGGGTTATAGGAGTATAGCTGAGGAGATGAATGATCCAAATTTGTCGCTGTTAGTTTCTGAAATCGGGTACAATGAAGGTCTTCCAGTCGTAGAATCGCCTGGAATCATTGATCCAAAGACCTTTCTTGAAGAAGTAGTCACTGTGCGATTTCCTAATCCAAATATTCCTGACATGCCTCAGCGAATCGCCACGGATACCTCTCAAAAGGTGGCGATTCGTTACGGTGAGACGATTAAAAAATATATGGAAATAGAAAATAAGGACCCGCAGACTCTTGTGTTCATCCCATTGATTCTCGCTGCTTGGCTTCGATACCTTATTGGCCTTGATGATCAAGGAAAACCATTCACACCGAGTCTAGATCCTTTGCTGATAGAACTTCAGCACAGGCTTTCTGACATTCAATTGGGTACGCAAGATATCTCACATATCCAAGAGAAAATTGCTCCTATTTTGTCAAATAAAGAAATTTTTGGTGTAGATCTTTATCAAGCTGAGATTGGCAGAAAAATAGAAGGAATGTTCATCAAAATGTTGGCAGGACCCAATGCCGTACGAAAAACATTACAGAATTACTTACAAGAACATGGAGGAACTTTACAATGGAAATGACTTTTAGATGGTACGGTTCACAAGAGGAAAAGATTACTTTAGATGAAATCAGACAAATACCTGCAGTCAAAGGTATTGTAGGCACATTGATGGATATACCAGTAGGAGAAGTGTGGCCTAGGGAACGGATCAAAGAATTAAAAGAAGAAATTGAGTCTCATGGATTGACACTAAAGGTTATCGAAAGCGTCAATGTGCATGATGCCATTAAAATTGGATTACCGTCCCGTGAGCAGTATATCGAAAACTATAAACAGACAATCCGAAACTTGGCAGAATATGGAATAGAAGTCATCTGCTATAATTTTATGCCTGTATTTGATTGGGTCAAATCTGATCTTGATTACCGCTTAGAAGATGGCTCGTCTACGTTAGCTTTTATATCCGCTGATATTCCAGATGATCCAAAAGAAATCGTCGAACGCATCGAACAGTCCAGCAATGAATTCGAGTTGCCGGGGTGGGAACCTGAACGCTTAGCTCATATCAAATCTTTGCTTGAAGCGTATGCATCAGTAGACGAAGAAAAACTTCGAGAAAATTTTGCCTATTTTCTTCAATCAATCATCCCGACATGTGAAGAGGTAGGGATCAAAATGGCTGTACACCCAGATGACCCGCCGTACTCGATTTTTGGATTACCTCGAATCGTAAAGAATCGAGAAGATCTAGATTGGTTGTGCCGAGTAGTAGACAGTCCTTCTAACGGAATCACTCTTTGTACAGGAAGTATTGCAGAAGATCCAGAAAATGATGTGTATGAAATTTTAGCAGAATTTTGCCAAAGAGATCGGATCCCATTTGCTCACGTTCGAAATATCAAGTTTTTAGATAATCGAGATTTCTATGAAGCACCGCATAAATCAGAATACGGTTCATTAGACATGTACCGTATTCTAAAAACAATGTATGACAACGGATTTGACGGATACATCCGCCCTGATCATGGCAGAATGATTTGGAATGAGACAGGAAGACCAGGATATGGCTTATATGATCGAGCATTAGGTGCGGTATATCTAAATGGATTATGGGAAGCAATTGAAAAAGGAAATGAACGTAAAGAAAATCAGTAAATAATTTATAATTTTATTATGTAAACGAAAAAGATATTCAAACTTTTGTGACATAAATCCGTATGCTTTTTAACAGTATACGGATTTATGTCACTTCTTTGGTCTAGGAACTAGAGGTTATCTTGATTTTCTTTTTCTGATTGGTTTATAAGAGCCTCTTCTTTTAATTCAAAAATATATTCTGAAATCCTCATAATCACTTTTTTCCAATCTTCTGGTGTGATGATTCCCTTTAAAATATATATTTTTTTGATGTGGGAAGGCAATTGTTTCAAAGGGCAGTCACTGATAACGATGTTACAGTTCTCCATAAAATCGTTTTGTATTTTGATCGATTCATTTGAAAAAATTTGTTCTATCTTAACAATCAAATCTTTACTGATGTAAAAATCACGCGTATAGTTCACACCAATCACGATCAGCGGTTGTTTTTTGTAACGATCATATAAATGTACTAGATCTTCGACCATCCATAGCACATTTTCTTTTTCTAAAATATCTGGCAGCATATGTTGATTTTGTTCTCTGAAATCCATGTAAAATCGTTCGATAGCTGTTTGGATTTCTTTCAATACGTTCTGCTCTTGATAAAGCATAAAAGTAGGAAGGGGCGTATTTGGTTGATTGAAGTTAAGAAATCCATTATAAAGTTTATTTCGTGCGAACGCCAACGAGTAAAGAATCTTTTCTTTTTCAGGTATAAACAAATCAAATACTGTACAAAAGGATTCCACCATTTTTCTTGAATAAAGAACATGAGGAACATTTGCTTTTCTTAAAAGTTCGTATTGCTCCAAACTTGTTTTTTCTGATTCGATTTTCGTAATAGAGAGCCGAGCTAAAATATTCACTAAGATGCGTTGTTCGCGACAAATTGGCAGATTGGGGCGCAAAATATCGACAGAGGGATCAATAAAAAAGTCAATATATTCATACTCTTCAAATTCTCTTTGTACAC
The DNA here is from genome assembly GCF_040886985.1 of Enterococcus sp. C76. NCBI lineage: Bacteria > Bacillati > Bacillota > Bacilli > Lactobacillales > Enterococcaceae > Enterococcus > Enterococcus sp. C76. The sequence continues at coordinate 65,732 of NZ_JBFOEY010000005.1, forward strand.
CTTTCACAGAAGTAGCCGGAAAATTCTCTTTACATATTTTCAACAGCAAATATAATTTATCCATCATACCGCTATTCAGTCGGTCAAGTACCTCTTTTTTAAAAAAAGTATTCATCATAAAAGCAACTACCTGTGGTTCTTCATCATAAAAATCTGTAGCAGTACTTGAAAAGATATTCCAATAAATATCTAATGCTGCATATTGGATTTGTACTTCTTTTCCAGAAAAGGACTTTCTTCCATTATTAGAAAAGGAGACAGACAAACCATACAATGCTAAAAATGCATTGATTTTTTTCATTTTCGTATACAGATAAGAGGCACTATAGTTCGTTTGCTGACTTAAACTGATAATCGAATTTGTCTGACAACTGAACAAAGAAGTCAAGATCTGATAACTGACCGATTCGTTGCAGTACCTTCCAAATAGACGATAGTAGCAATAAGCCGGATCAATTCCTTCAAAATTCAACTTCAAAAAAGGTTTTTGTTTATCAATATGCAGTTTTGTTAGATTGAGACGCTCAAAATCTTGTTCTAATTCTTTGATGTATAATAGAAAATTTGATTCAGACATATGGAAATGATCTGCTAAATATTGTGTAGTAATAAAGAAACGATGTTCAGACAGGAAAAGAAAAATATCTAATTTTGTATTGCTTTTTTTCTTCAAAAGATACGTTTTTATCGCTTCTTGGGTTTGCATGAAGGGCGCTCCTTTTTAGTTAAATTGTTAAAACTTGAAAATATTACTGTTTTTTTCATGAAACTAGACAAAAAGACAGTAAACATATAGGCACAATCTCTACTATCTTATTTCTTGCATACAAAAAAATCAAGGAGTGAGAGAGTTATGAGATATCCAACCATCTTAATCTCAACATTTACAGCCTTAAGCTTATCGCTTACTATAAATCAGACAGTGCATACAGAGGAGATAGGAACAGCAAATTGGGCAGAAACCAAATGGGCCAATGTCAATCGAATTACTTTCCAAGATGAATTTTCTTCCTTCAATTCAGGTGTCACAAAATTAAAAAAAGGACAAACAGCGACCATCAAAGCAACAGTTGATTATTCGGGAGACATAGCACCGATACGACAATCAGCTGTTACATTTGAGAATGTTGACCCTGCTTTATTGATCAGTTACGACGAGAATACTTTGTCTATCCAACACAAGCAAGCAACATTTACTTTCACCGTCACATTAAATCAGGACTTGCTAAAACCAGCACTGTTTACTGTCAAAGTATCAGATGGCTTACCGAACGATCTTCATTATCTGACGCCGTATAGTCAACGGCAGACAGTTGAGCAAGATTCATCGATCGACTCAGGAGGAGGAGATCTTGTTGGGGAACCAACGGATAAACCAGAAAATGAAAACAAGCCTGATATACCGCCTACAGAAAATCCAGACGGAGAACAACAACCGGAAATAGAACCTGGTGAAGAGCCTGATACAGAAATGAAGCCAGAGCCAGACAATGAATCAAAACCTGAAACAACTCCCGAAGAAAAACCAGATGTCAGTCCAGAACCAGATACAGACTCTGGAAACGAAACAATACCGGAAACAAAACCAGGCACAGATAATGAAACCGAGAATCCAGAGAAACCAGATGTGACTCCAGAACCAGATACGGACTCTAGCAACGAAGCAAGACCAGAAGAAAAACCAGACACGGATAATGAAACTGAGAATCCAGAAACACCAAATGGGTTTCCAGAAGAAAAGCCGGATGTGGCCCCAGAAATGCCAGAAAAAACACCTGAAACAAATATAACGGCAAAAGAGATAAGCACCCAAAAGGATGAAAAGAAAGAGAGTCAAAAAATAAATACAACCATTCGACAAATAAATGAAGAAAAGCAGAATACACACACACAACGATTTGATAGACCTCACCTAGCTGAGACTTTAAAAAGTAGCAAAGATACAATCCTTGCTAGTCCTGATACGAAAAATAAACAGCTGCCAAAATCTGGAGAAGCACAAAATAAAGTCATACTGTGGAGCGGAATCATTCTTTTAAGTATAACAACAATGTTTTCTGTAAAAAGATTTAAACAAAATAGATGACACTGACATTTGAAGAATGTCGGAGAACACATTTTTACAAACGAAAAAGTAATATTAATAAAACGACCCTGAATAACAGATTCTAAATCTGATATTTAGGGTCGTTCTAATTTTTATCTTTCTTCATTTTTAATTTAAAGGAGATCTGTTTCTCTTGGTGAATGATTCGGAATCTTTTTCACTTTCAGCACATCTAAAAAGAAGGTGAAAATCGGGATGCCGACAATCAATCCCCAAACGCCAAAGAATCGTTCACTAACAAGCAAGACCACGAATGTATAAAAAATCGGCAAGTCTGTTTTGCTAGACATTAATTTTGGGTTCAGTACATAAGATTCGATCAGATGCACAACCAAAATCGTCATCAGGATATAAACAACATCTCTGATTCCTCCTTGGGAATAAGCAATGAAAGATAGAGGAATACAAGAAATAATAACGCCTGCTACAGGGATCAGACTTAGAATGAATATCATAATTGCTAAGCTCAGCAGTTGGTGAAAGCCAAATGTATTGACAAACTTATCGGCGAAATAATATAGATCTTGAAAGAACCAAGAAAACTCACTTTTTAAAAACAACCGTGAGAATAAAATCGTTTTTTGCTTTTCAATCATAAAAAAGAAACTTAAGATGAACGACATAGCGAACGCCACGGCCAGTTTTCCTATATCTTGTAAATAGCCAAGCGCAATTGACGCACCATTTTGAAGCTGTTCAAAGAAATCGTTCCGTTCGATATAATTGTGGATGTATTGTAAAACTGGATCCGCATCTTTTGGTTGATGCTCGTAAAAATCAATAACAGATTGAATCATATCGAATGTTTGATGAATAAGCATCGGGATATACTTTGTGAATGCCAGATAGATAAGATAAACGATCAATGTATAAATCATGATGGCTAAAATACCTGTAGGGATTCGGACAAATCGCTGAATGATCTGAACAAGGTGGATCATCAAGTAAGTAAAGATAAATGTGAGTAAAATGGTTGTAATCATACTTCTTACTAAGAAAAGTACAAAAATGACAGATAATAAAACCGTGAGGCGGCGTATTTTTTCATTCGCCAAAAAACGCTGATAAACGGACAATTTGACAACCTCCAAATAACAAAAATAAACACGTTATTCATTATATGATGGAATACGAAAATAAGAAAGGGAAAGAGCAAAAAGAAAAACCGCTAAATGACGTTATCTTATGAGTTGGTTTTCCTCATAAAATCGTTCATCTAGCAGTTTCAGCCCTTTTTCTGGTCTTGATGAAAATTATCTAGCATTTTTCGGGTCAGATGTTGCAGTGTATCCAATTCTTCCTGTTCAAGTGGAAGATAAGACTTGATCTTTTGTGGAATACCTTCTGCTTGTTTTTGCAACGCAACTCCTTGAGAAGTGAGCGTAACATTTACGATTCTTTCATCATCCGTTTCACGCTGACGCTTGATATAATTTTTTTCTGCTAACTTCTTCAGTAAGGGGGTTAGCGTACCAGAATCCAGACACAAATCATTTCCTAGCTCTTTCACTGTAGTCTTTTTCTTTTCCCATAAAACTAGCATCACAAGATACTGGGTATAGGTAAGATCCAGCGGTTTGAGAAGGGGAGTGTAGTGCCTGATGATCTCCTTAGAGGCGGCATATAAAGGAAAACATACTTGATTAGCTAAATATAGATCTTCCATTTTTCCACCTCCGCTGTTTCACTATAGTGTATCATAGCGGATTTACACAAAAAAGTCTATTCACTAACAGCTTTCAGAGTAACTTCGATATTTCCAGCTGTCGCTTTTGAATAAGGGCACACTTTATGTGCAGCTTCTAATAATTCTTGGGTTTCTTCTAGAGAAAGGCCTTCGATAGATCCTTCAATCTCTACGCCTAAGACAAAGCTCATTTCACTTTCGGAATAAAGAGAAACTTGTGCGCTGACAGTAGAAGCGCCAGAAATATTTTTTTGTTGTTTAATCAACTCCAATGCACTGTTGAAACAGGCACTGAAACCAGCTGCAAACAATTGTTCAGGATTTGTTGCGTTTTCAACACGTTTACCAGGAGCTGCAATATTTAATTCGAATGTGTGATCAGGATTATGGACTTCTCCAGAACGTCCGCCTGTGTTGATCATTTTTGTAGAATACATTTTTTTCATAAGATTACCACCTTTTATTATATTTGATACAATTAGATTGTACACAACTTAATTATGAAAAGCAAAGAAATTGATTATTCAAGAAAAAAGAGAAAGCACATGGAACAAACTTGCTTCCTCTAATAAGAACAATTACAAAAAAATATCAGTGACAAGAACTAATCTCATCATAAACTTTACATATATTTTTCAAAAAGTTGTTTTCTTTCTTCAAAACTTACTTCACGATGAACCTGATGAAGCATCCATAAATAACCAAAAGGATCCCGGAACATCGAATTGGTCACACCAAAGTCCATCATTTCTGTCATTTCTTGGATCTCTACGCAGCCATTTCGTAATGCTTTATTATGTGTGTCCTTAATGTCAGAGACGATGATATTGAACCAGATCGTATTTGGATGTTCAGCAGTAGGGGCAGTCAGACCAAGGGGCGGATTTTCATCCAGCATATGGAACCGCGTGCCATACAAGGAAAAAATGACTTCATTATTGCCTCTAGGATACTCTGTTGCCTCAATCAGTTCTATTTCATCAAAGATCGTTTGATAAAGTTTTAGAGCTTTCAAACTGTCATTTAATACAAAATCGATTTCTGTTCCTTTATGCATAAAATTCTCCTCTCTTTTTCAATCGAACATTTACTTACTTCTTCTATTATTATACCAGTTAAAGAAAACGCATTCAAAATAATGGTATTGATTACTTACCAACTCATTCGATTGGATGATAAGTAAATCCGCGTCCCATTACTTCTGCTACGCTGTTGACAATGACAAAGGCGCTTGGATCAATTTCTTCTATCAGAGGTTTCATTCGAGAGAATTCATGATCGGTCACAACGATCAATAACACTTCTTTTGACTTTCGGTTATAGCCGCCTTTTGCCTCCAGCAAGGTAAGCCCGCGTCCGATTTCAGCACTTAAGCGAAGGCGAATGTCTTCCAAAGAATGTTCGCTCATGACCATGACGGATTTCTTCCGATTGATCCCTGTTTCGATATAGGTCATGACAATTGAAGTGATTGCAATAGATAAGATAGCGTAAAGAAATTCTTCTATTCCAAAAACAAACAGATTGAGAGAAACGACGAAAGCATCTGTAAGAAATAGGCCGATCGAAGTGTTCAAGTGGAAATATTTTTTAAAAACGAGGGGAGGGATCGTCGTGCCACCACTGGAAGAGTTATTTTTATATAAGATGGCCACTCCTAAAGCAAAAATCGCACTTCCAAAAATGACAGATAACAACCGATCTGAAGTAATCATCATCTCTGGTACTACCGCGATGATCAAAGGAAAAACTAAGCTTCCAAAAAGCACTTTGAAAAAAGGTTTTTTACCTAAAAACAGAAGAGCTAGCACTAACATAACGATATTCAATACTAAAATGACTATAGCACGGTCAAAACTGAAAGCAGCTTCCAGTAATATTCCTAGTCCGCTGACACCACCAGCAGCGATATGATGAGGCCCTAAAAACATATTGATAGCGACTCCTAATATAAAGAGGGCAAAAATAATCTTGGCATATGTCCATATAAATTGTCTTGTTTCTTTCATTTATCCACTTCCTTTAGTTGATTAACAGTATTCTTATCTTATTATAACTTATTTTTCACTATAAGTTAACTTCGTTTAAGAAAAAAATTAGGCTTGGCTAATTTAGGATGTTCAACTTATCTGAAATCACTTGATCAAACAAAAACTCTTAAAAAACTTTTTCAATTAGGAGGATCGAATATAGCGAGCAGAGAAACAGAGAAACTAAGATAACTATAGAACTCGAAATAGGTAGAAAATAGATTCAAAAACTTTTAAAAGTTTTAGGACTATCTGTTGAATTCGTTTAAAAAGTAATAGAAAAGTGTCAAAAAAACTGTTACCGATAACATTTTTGAAAGCGTTGTCTTTTCTATCTCTATCACTTATAGTGAGGACGTAATATTAAATCGCAAGGAGGAAATCAATGGACACAGCTGCAATTTATCATCGACCGGAAAGTGAATATGCATTTCTATATACGAATACAAAATTCCGTATCCGGCTTCGTACTCGGAAGAATGATATCAAAAAAGTATATGTGTTAAGCGGAGATCCGTATACCATAACAACTGAAAAATGGTATCAAAAAGAACGATCAATGAAAAAATGTCTAAGTACAAATGTTCATGATTATTGGGAAGTTGAATTGACAAGTGAAACAAGACGATTACAATATGCGTTCCATGTTATTGGAGAAGACAGCACGGATTGTTTCTATGGGGATCAAGGTGTTTTTCCTTATCGAGAAAATGTGATTGCTGAACCAAATTTTTATTTTCGAATGCCTTATTTCCATCAAATTGATCGCTTCGTTGTACCAGAATGGGTGAAAGAAACAGTATGGTATCAAATTTTTCCTGAAAGATTTGCAAATGGGGATAAAGCAAATGATCCCGATCATACTTTGGCTTGGGGAAGCAAAGATCCAGATCGTGAAGATTTCTTTGGCGGGGATTTACAAGGTGTGATGGAGCATCTGAATTATTTGACAGACCTTGGTATCAATGGAATATACTTTTGTCCCATATTTAAAGCTACATCCAATCACAAGTACGATACGATCGACTATTATGAAGTCGATCCCGCATTTGGAGATAAAAAACTTTTAAAAAACTTAATTGATGAAGCACATAAACGAGGGATACGTATCATGTTTGATGCTGTATTCAATCATATGGGGATCCATTCGCCCCAATGGCAAGATGTACTCGAAAACGGAGAAAAATCAATCTATAAAGACTGGTTCCATATCCGCTTTTTCCCAGTAGATTCCTATCAGATGACTGATGTGCCAGAAACTGCTGAAAATATCCCATATGATACTTTTGCTTTTACTCCATTCATGCCCAAACTAAATACAGCAAATCCAGAGGTTCAAAAATATTTACTAGATATTGCCACCTATTGGATAAAAGAGTTCGATATTGATGGATGGCGACTAGATGTTGCTAATGAAGTGGATCATCATTTTTGGAAAAAATTCAGAGAAGAAGTCACAGTCATCAAACCTGATATCTATATCCTGGGAGAGATCTGGCATTCCTCACAGGCCTGGCTGCAAGGGGATGAATTCCACGCAGTAATGAATTACGCATTTACAGATTCAATTAAAGATTATTTTGCAAAAAAGAAAATTACAGCTTCGCAAATGGTTAGCGGAATGAATCATCAGCAAATGCTTTACAGAGATCAGGTGAACGAAGGGACATTTAACTTATTAGATTCTCATGATACTGCAAGGATTTTGACTCTTTGTAATGGGAACAAGGAATTGATGAAATCTGTGATGACTTTTATGTTTCTTCAAAAAGGATCTCCTTGTATCTATTATGGGACAGAAGTAGGGATGACTGGTGGAGAAGACCCAGATTGTCGAAAATGTATGATCTGGGAAAAAGAAAAACAAGATCTAGAACTGTTCGGTTTTATAAAAGAACTCGTTTCTCTTAGGAAACAGTTGTCTAAGATTCTTTCTGAAGGGGCTACCCAATGGCTAATAGTAAATGATCGTGAAGATAAGCTCTATTTTGTACGTGAACTAGAGGGGCAGATTATCCATATTTACTTCAATCAGTCAGAAGAACCTTGGATAGTAGAACAGGAAAATGAGGTTATTCTTAGTCAAAATTGTCAGTTATTAGAAGATGGGAAAGCAGAGATACAGCAATACGGATTTTTGATTATGTGTTGAAAAACTGTTACCGGTAACAATAAGAAAGCGTTTGCAAATAAAGATTTGTGCCCATTATAATAATGGTGTAACAGCACGTTGAATACACAGGAGGAAATGAAGATGAAAAAACGAAACGCGAAAAAATTAGGTTTAGGGTTAGTCTCTTTAGGAATCTTAGGCGGATTAGCGGCTTGTGGCAATGGAAATTCTTCAGCAGAAGGGGACACGGAAGAAGGAAAAACGTTAACAGTCTCCGTTGATTCTGGATATAAAGATTATATAAACGAAATAAAAGATACATTCGAAAAAGAAAACGATGTGAAGATCAAGCTGGTAGAAAAGGACATGTTCGATCAGTTAGAATCATTAGCGTTAGATGGTCCTGCTGGAAAGGGACCTGACGTTATGATGGCAGCATATGACCGGATCGGTGCGTTAGGACAGCAAGGACATCTGGCGGAAGTAAAACTGGGAAATGAATCAGCTTACGATGAAACAGACAAGGCCCAAGTGACTTATGATGGAAAAATCTATGGAGAGCCTGCAGTAATCGAGACCCTTGTTTTGTACTATAACAAAGATTTAGTCGATACAGCACCAGCGACGTTTAAAGATTTGGAAAATCTATCCAAAGACAGTCGTTTTGCTTTTGAGTCAGAAGCAGGAAAAAATACAGGATTTTTAGCTAAATGGACTGACTTTTATTATTCCTATGGTTTGATTGCAGGTTACGGTGGCTATGTATTCGGTGATGATGGTACAGATCCTTCTGATATCGGTTTGAATAATGCAGGTGCTGTAGAAGGAATTTCTTATGCAACAGATTGGTTCCAAAATGTTTGGCCTAAGGGAATGCAAGACATAAAAAGTGCAGGAGACTTCGCCAGCCAGCAATTCATGTCCAACAAAACTGCAGCAATTATTGACGGCCCATGGCAAGCGCAAACATACAAAGAAAACAATATCAATTATGGTGTTGCAAAAATCCCTACTCTAAACAATGGACAGCCTTATCAACCATTTGGCGGAGGAAAAGGATGGGTAGTCAGCAATTACGCTAAAAACAAAGATCTCTCTCAAAAATGGCTCGATTATGTAACGAATCAGGAGAATCAAGAGAAATTCTTTGAAATGGTAAATGAAATCCCTGCAAATCAACAAGCTCGGGAAACAGCAAAGGCTAAAAACGATGAATTAACAACAGCTGTGATCGAACAATATGAAACAGCTCAAGCAATGCCAAACATCCCAGAAATGGGTGAAGTTTGGACAGGTGCAGAAAACTTGATGTTCGATGCAGCATCAGGTTCAAAAACACCAAAAGAATCCGCAGATGAAGCAGTGAAAACAATCAGTGAAGCCATAGAACAAAAATACTGATTAAAATGATAACCGTCCATTTTTATAAAAAATGGAACAGGTGCTTCAGATAGAGGTGGCAAGAGCGAGATGGAAAATTATCTTGCTCTTGTTGCCATTATCTTAAAAGTAGTTAGCGGTTCAGCAAGTTTAGAGGGGGCATTCAGATGCAGCAAGATAAAACAAGCCAGATCAACGAAAAAAAAATCACGCTTTGTTCACTTATTCCGGGGATGGGGCAGTTTGTAAATGGCCAAACTTTTAAAGGTATCGTTTTTTTCGCCATATTCGTCCTATTCATTGGTCAGATGTTCTTGGGCGGATTTCATGCATTGATAGGATTGGTTACTTTGGGAAGTATACCAATGGAAGATCATTCATTATTTATTTTGATTGAAGGCACTTTGCAATTCATCATTACGATCATTTTCTTGATTTTTTACGCTTTGAATCTTTTAGACGCCTATCGAGTAGCAAGGATGCGTAAAGAGGGCAAAAAAATCAATCGGACGATGAAGGAAGTCATACATAATATAGGTGATGAAGGTTTTCCTTATCTATTGACACTTCCCGCGTATCTTCTCATGATTTTTACCATCATTTTCCCAGTCTTAGTCACATTATTTACTGCATTTACCAATTATGACTTTAATCATATTCCACCAGCTAGTTTGATTGATTGGGTAGGGGCTAAAAACTTTTTTAGCATCTTCTTCTTGAGTTCATATCGCAATACTTTTTTTGCAGTCTTTTCATGGACCGTGATTTGGACGTTATGTGCAACAACTTTGCAAATCACCCTTGGTATTCTCACAGCGGTTGTTGCTCACCAGAAATTTATTAAATTCAAACGTATTTTCGGTATCATTTTCTTATTACCATGGGCTGTCCCAGCTTTTATTACTATCATGAGTTTTTCGAATATATTCAACGATAGCGTAGGTGCCATCAATACTCAAGTGATTCCTTTCATAAACCAGCTTCCTTTTGTAGACATCAGTGCAATCTCTTGGAAAACGGACCCGAACTGGACGAAAGTGGCAATCATCTTAGTTCAAGGATGGTTAGGATTTCCCTATATCTATGTAATGGTTACAGGGATTTTACAGTCGATTTCTGAAGATTTGTATGAAGCAGCAAAAATCGATGGAGCAAATGCATGGCAACGTTTTTCAAATATCACACTTCCAGCTGTATTTCTGGTTGCAGCACCAACGTTTATTACCCAATATACTGGGAATTTCAATAATTTTTCTATGATCTACCTATTTAACAATGGAGGCCCCGGAAGCGTGGGTGGAGGAGCTGGTTCTACTGATATCCTGATTTCATGGATTTATAAACTTACGACTGGAACTTCTCCGCAGTATTCTATGGCTTCAGCCATCACGTTGATTATCTCCATCATCGTTATCTGCGTATCTTTGCTAGTGTTCAAAAAGACAAATGCGTTCAATATGGGGGATTAAACAATGAAAAAATTTCATTCGAGTGCACGATTCCAAAAACGGCTTTCTCACTTTTTTACTTACTTTTTTCTTTTGCTGTTATCAGTCATTATTATCTATCCACTTTTGATCACAGCAAGTACTGCCTTCAAGTCAGGAAACATTGCGGCTTTCAGTTTGGATTTTTCAAGCGACTGGACTTTAGGGAATTTCACGCGGCTGTTCAGTGAAACACTTTACGGGACTTGGTATAAAAATACGTTAATCATCTCTGTCCTAACGATGATCGTACAAGTAACTGTAGTAACTTTAGCCGGCTATACGTATAGCCGTTATCGTTTTATCGGCCGCAAATCAAGTTTGATGTTCTTTTTAGTGATTCAGATGGTACCGACTATGGCAGCATTGACTGCCTTTTATGTCATGGCTTTCCTATTAGAGGCGCTAGATAAGTATTGGTTCTTGACGATGATCTATATAGGCGGTGGGATTCCAATGAATACTTGGTTGATGAAAGGATACTTTGACACAGTACCAATAGATTTAGATGAATCTGCTAAACTTGATGGGGCAGGGCATTTCAGGATTTTTTTCCAGATTGTATTACCTCTTGTCAAACCAATGCTCGCCGTTCAAGCATTATGGGCATTCATGGGACCATTTGGCGACTTCATGTTAGCGAAGTTCTTGCTTCGAACACCTGAAAATCAAACTGTTGCTGTCGGTCTGCAAACATTTATTTCTGATGTGACAAATCAAAGGGTCTCCTTGTTTGCTGCTGGAGCAATTTTGATTGCCCTACCGATTTGTCTATTATTCTTCTTTTTACAAAAGAACTTTGTTACCGGACTGACATCTGGCGGAACAAAAGGATAGGAGCAAAGGATCATGCAAACATTTCCGTTAAATTATTTTTCCACTTTACGTACGCCAACTCAAGTGTTTGCGGGACGCAAACTATTATCATGGCCCAAATTTTTATTGATATTTGTATTTTTAGTTTCCTTGATGGTCATGCCTGTGACCCTTTTTTATGCCAATCAGATCCAAGCGATTCCATTAGAACAATTTCTATCTGTTCATTCGTTGATCGATGAACAAGGAACCAAAAAATTTTCTGAACTTGAATTATCTGAAACTGGGTTACAATCATCGCAACAAACGATAGCTGTGACCCCTGAAATTTTGGTAGGTGTGTCTTTATCTGAGAAACAACAAGCCGATCATGGAACTTTTATTGATTTTGAGAAGGAACAATGGGTGATCCAACAAAAGGATAAATCTGGTATACGCCGCTATACGATGAATTATAGTCCATCTTTCCAACCAGATTCTGTACGTACGCCCGAAGATTTCCAACGATTTTTAGAAAGAGAATTTTATGCCAGTAATCGTCCAACAATCATTTTATCTTATAGTTTAAGTCTTGGTCTTGTCCTATTTGTCATGACGAGTCTCATTTTATTCGGGGCTTCCTTTTTCTTGTGGATGACAAGAAAAAGCCAACTTTCATCCATTCATACATTCAAAGAAAGTGCAAATTTGATGCTGAATGTGATGGGGATAGGATCCATGGCAGCAGCAGTTGTAGGGTTTATCCACTTTGACTTTATCTTGATGCTAAGTGTCCAAACAATGATAACTGTCTTGCTACTTCTATGGGTTTTTGCTAAGACAAAATTCAAAGATAAGCGTGTCGAATGACAAGTTTAAGCGATTTGTGCGACAATGAATGTGAAAAAAATGAAAAATAAAGTAGTTTTTGAAAAATTTCTGAAAAAATTAAACTTCTTAGTTGATTCTTTTCTTTTTTAGTATTAACGTAATAGGGTAGTTTTTTTAAGGAGGAAAATCATGTTAGAGAAAACTTTATACAATCAATTATTTTCACGTTCTTTCTCGCTCCCTGTCGAAGTAAATTATTGGGACGGTACAACGAAACAATACGGAGATACGGACACTCCTCCCCAAATCAAAATCAATATCCATGAAGAAATCCCAATGAAAGAGATTACAAGCAACGCTTCTTTGGCACTAGGAGAAGCCTATATGGATCATCGAATCGAGATCGAGGGAAGTATCCAAGCATTGATCAACGATGCTTATCAGCAAGCAAACAGCTTTTTACGAGGAAAAGATTATCTAAAATGGCTGCCAAAGAAAGAAAAACATACAAAACAAAAAAACAAAGAAGATATCCATGCGCATTATGACTTAGGTAACGACTTTTATAAACTTTGGCTAGACCCAACTTTGACTTATTCTTGTGCCTATTTCAACACACCTGAAGATACGTTGGAACAAGCACAAATCAATAAAGTCCATCATATTTTAGACAAACTCTTTATCAAAGAAGGCGAAACGTTGCTTGATATCGGTTGTGGCTGGGGAACATTGATGTTCACTGCTGCCAAAGAATATAACGTCAAAGCAACTGGGATCACTCTAAGTGAAGAACAATACGATTTGATCACTAAAAAAATCAAAGAAGAACATTTAGAAGATAAATGCCGTGTATTATTAATGGATTACCGTGAACTAAAAGGCGAAACGTTTGATCATATCACAAGCGTAGGTATGTTCGAACATGTAGGCTCTGAAAATCTTGAAGGTTATTTCAAAGTCGTAAAAGATTTATTGAAACCAAAAGGAACAGCTTTGATCCATGGAATCAGCCGACAACAAGGCGGTGCGACAAATGCTTGGATCAATAAATATATTTTCCCTGGCGGTTATGTCCCTGGTGTTACTGAGTTAGTTGATAATATTACAAAAAACGATTTGCAATTGATCGATTTAGAAAGTTTGCGTCGTGACTATCAATTGACATTAGAGCATTGGACAAAAAATTTCCATCAAGTCCAAGATCAAGTCACGAAAGAAATGGGTGATTCCTTCTATCGAATGTGGGATTTATATTTACAAGCTTGTGCAGCTTCATTTGAGTCAAGCAATATCGATGTAATTCAATATCTGCTTGTTCAACCTGGAAATAATGATATCCCAATGCATCGTGCATAATTGATATAAATGGGCAGTTTAAAAGCTATTTAATTATTTAATAAATGGAAGCTAAGTGTTATGATGCTCCCGAAGTGAGATGTTAGTCTAACTTCTAGGGTTGTCTCTAAAACTTAGTTTCTTTTTTATTTTCATAATAATAACGTTGTTCTTTAATTTTTAAACATGACAGAAATTTTTTTCTTCGTTATACTTGTATAGAATACTATTTTATAATAAAGGAGATAGAATCAATGAAGAAAACTGTTATTTATACTAGTTTATTTGCGGCTTTGTTTTTAGCTGCTTGTCAATCAAACACCAATCAAGGAACATCTGGGAATACATCTTCCAGCAGTGAACAACGCTCTTCTCAGGTATCGGAATCCTCAACAAACGCAAGTACATCTTCATCTAGTCAAACAAAGAATTCGAGCGAGGCAATGGGCCAGTCAGCTATCAAAGTGTCTGCAGCTCGTGCGATTGAATTGTTTAAAGATAAGTATCCAGATACTGCTATTACTAGTTTGGAACTAGATAGTGATTGGGGATCATACTTCTACAAGATAGAAGGTGTCGATGATCAAAAAGAATATGAAGCAAGAATCGATGCTCAGAATGAAAAAATGGAAACAGAGAATCCAGAAACACTAGATCAAGAGGATCAAAATGGTCAAAAGAAAAAAGAAGATGGTCTAGCTGTTGATAAATTGATCACGATTGAGGAAGCCGCAAAGATTGCTGTCGATAAAGTAGGAAGCGGTACAGCAACCGATTGGGATCTGGATAAAGATCTAGGTACTACTTATTGGGAAGTCAAAGTAAAAGATGGCAATCAAAGTATGTCAGTCAAGATCAATAGTGAAACAGGGGAAGTACTATCAACCGAACAGGATGATTAAGAAATTCGTTGAAAAACAAGAGTTGATTTTTCTTTTAGTCATGATACACTAGATAAAATAACTTGTTTGAAGGAGCGATTTACTTGAGTTTAGAAACGACCTTTGCCAATCATACCTTTGCCAACCCTTTTATGAATGCATCTGGTGTACACTGCATGACTACCCAGGAATTAGACGAGCTGGCTCATTCAGAAGCAGGAGCATTTATCACTAAGAGCTGTACAATCAATGAACGAAAAGGAAATCCCGAACCACGCTATTTTGATGTTCCTTTAGGCAGTATCAATTCGATGGGGCTTCCCAACTTAGGCTTTTCTTATTATCTAGAGTATGCTCTTGCGTATGAAAAAGCACAGAAAAACCCAAATCAACCATTATTTTTTTCGATCGCCGGGATGAGTGTCCAAGAAAACTTGGAAATGCTTGGGGAAATAGAAAAAAGTGGATTCAAGGGGATTACTGAACTAAATTTATCTTGTCCAAATGTGCCTGGTAAACCACAACTAGCTTACGATTTTGAGGCCACTTATGAAACACTGAAAGAAGTATTCAGCATCTTTTCTAAGCCGCTAGGAATCAAATTGCCTCCTTATTTTGATTTTGCTCATTTTGATCAGATGGCAGATATCTTGAATCAGTTCCCGTTGACATATGTCAATGCTATCAACAGTGTGGGTAACGGGTTGTATATCGATACAGACAAAGAAGCTGTGGTCATCAAACCAAAAGAAGGGTTCGGCGGCATTGGCGGAGAGTATATCAAGCCGACTGCTTTAGCAAATGTCCGCGCTTTTTATACGCGTTTGAAACCAGAAATCCAAATCATCGGTACAGGTGGGATTCGGACAGGACAAGATGCATTTGAACATCTGCTATGTGGCGCAAGCATGTTGCAGATTGGTACCGAGCTTCACAAAGAAGGACCGGAAATCTTTTCTAGGATCACAAACGAATTAACTCAGATTATGTCAGAAAAAGGATATGCGTCTATTGACGAATTTAAGGGTAAATTACGCACTATTTCTTAGTAAAAAGACGAAGATCGATCATGATCTTCGTCTTTTTTTATAAAAAACATTTGTCTGTTCATTTCTGTGCAAGCGTACTCATTGTATGTTAGACGAAGTTGTGGGAAAATAACAGGGGCAAAAAGGAGGATAATATGAAAGATGCAACAGAATTAGCGAAAGGACTTAAAGAAAAAGAATTTAGTTTTCAAGAATTAGCTGCTGACGTACAGAAAAAAATAAAGAAACAAAATCATGAATTGAATGCGTTTGTTGCACTTGAACCATTCGAGAATAGTTCCACTGAACGATTGATTCCCCAGTCAGAAAAAGGACCATTGGCAGGTATTCCATTTCCTTTAAAAATGCTCGGTCAAGAAAAAAAGGGGTGGCTAGCTACTTCAGGATCTCGTTTATTTGAAACACATCGAGCTTCTCATACATCCAATTATGTACAGCAAGCAGAAGCGATAGGGCTAGTTCCTTTTGGACAAACCAATGCGCCAGAGTTTGGTTTCAAAAATATTACAGACCCCGTCATCTATGGCCCAGCAAGAAACCCCTGGAACCTTGAATGTACACCGGGCGGATCAAGCGGAGGCGCTGCTGCTGCAGTCTCAGCGGGAATCGTTCCTTTAGCTGGCGCTAGTGATGGTGGTGGTTCTATTAGAATACCCGCTTCGTTTTGCGGATTGATTGGGCTGAAACCTTCGCGAGGGACGATGCCAGTTGGTCCATATGCTTGGCGAGGATGGCAAGGAGCTGCTATTGATTTCGGTTTGACGGTTTCTATGAGAGACACGGAGGCTTTATTTTATGGGATGAGAAGCATCCATTCCGGTGCGCCATATCAAGTATCGCCAGTTGAATGGCAAACACATCCAAGAAAAAAACGTTTGAAGATAGCTTTTTGTATCGATTCACCGATCCACTCACAGATTAGTGAAGAGGCAGTACTTGCTGTAAAAAAAGCTGTAGATTTCCTTGAAAAAGAAGGACATGATTTGACGGAGATTCCTTATCCACTAGATGGTCGTAAACTGATTACGTCTTATTATCAGATGAATGGCGCAGAGACAGCAGCAATGATCCACTCGATTGAAACAGGCATCCAACGAACTGTCAGAAAAGAAGAACTTGAGCCGATCTCTTGGACTTTGTTCCAATATGGTCAGAAACTTTCTGCCGCTACTTACATCGATTCTCTGCATGTATGGGATGAAGCAGCAATTGCCATGGAAAACTTGCATCAAGAATATGATTTATTCCTTTCACCAACGACTGCATTTACCGCCCCTAAAATCAGCGAAGATTTGCAAAGTGATACGATAAGAGCACAGATGGAACACATCCATGATTGTTCTGAAGTACAAGCTTTAGAAGTTGTTTCTTCTATGTTTGAGGACAGCTTGAAGATCACACCTTATACACAATTGGCTAATCTGACTGGACAACCAGCAATCAGCTTGCCTACTCATTTGACAAAAGAAAACATGCCTCTCGGAATTCAATTTATGTCCGCCAGAGGAAGAGAAGATTTGCTGCTTCAAATCGGCTATCTATTTGAAGCAAGTCACCAGTTCCATTTACCAAATCCATGGAAATAGCAGAAACAAGGAGAAGAAAAAATGAAGAAAAAAAGATTGTTTGCTCTAATAACTAGCGCCTTTTTTATTTTAAGCGCTTGCGGTACAGCTGCCGCTAACCAAGAAGATCACAGCTGGAGTAATGTGGAAAAAAAGAAAGAATTGGTAGTAGCAACTTCTGGCACACTATTTCCCGCTTCTTATTATAATGATCAAAATGAATTAGTTGGTTATGACGTAGACTTGGCGAAAGAGGTAGCCAAACGTTTAAATGTCAAAATCTCCTTTAAAGAATACAATGTGGATGGACAAATCACTTCTGTTTCAAAAGGAGAATCAGATTTTGCTGCGAACGATTTTGGTATCACAAAAGAAAGAGAAAAAAAATTCTCCCTTTCAGAGCCTTTCAAATATTCATTTGACAGTATGATCGTACGAAAAAAAGATGATTCAGGAATCCACTCACTTGATGATCTTAAAGGAAAAAAAGCAGCTGGCGAACCCAATACTAGCTATATGCGTTTAGCGGAAAAATACGGAGCTAAATTAGTCACTTACGATAACGCCACGAATGATCAATATTTAAGCGATGTAGCAAACGGTCGAACAGACGTTATTTTAAATGATTATTATTTACAGAAAATGGCCGTATCTGCTTTACCAGATATCCCCGTAAAAATCTTGGAGAACGTTTATTTCAATGAAAACGAAAGTGGTTTTTTATTGAAAGAAGGAAATGATGCTCTGAAAAAGAAAATCGATGGCGTATTAAAAGAGATGAAAGAAGACGGGACGACAAAGAAAATATCTGAAAAATATTTTCAAACTGATGTTTCAGTCAAACCGAAAGAAACGATGACTGAGTCGGTGAGTGATTGATGTACTTTCCTCTCATTGATTTTTCCCTCATGTGGACTTCACTTCCTTTCGTACTGCAAGGCTTGGTATACACATTAGGGATCGGCTTCGTGTCTTTTGTTTTAGGAAACTTGGTAGGGTTGCTTTTGACAGTTCTAGGTCTTTTGGATTGGCTACCTCTGAATGTATTTATTCGTTTTTATTTATCGTTCTTTAGAGGTATTCCCGCACTAGTCTTGCTGTTCTTGCTATATTTCGGGTTACCTTATCAATTAAGTGCCTTAACGGCTTCAGTCATCTGCTTTACGATTACCAGCAGTGCATTTATTGGTGAAATCTATCGAGGATCACTAGCAGGCGTTTCTTCAGGTCAGTGGGACGCTGGTTTAGCTTCCGGTTTTTCTTTCTTTGGGGTATTGAAATATATCGTTTTACCGCAAGCCTTTCGAATCTCGGTACCGGCACTCAGTAACGTAGCTATGGATTTAGTGAAAGGTACCTCGTTAGCGGCAACGATCACAGTGCCAGAAATATTTCAAAAAGCAAAGATCATAGGTGGTCGGACTTTCGATTATTTTTCTCTCTATATTTTAGTTGCACTGATTTATTGGGTCATTTGTATCGGGATCGAAAAAGTGCAACAGTATTTAGAAAAACGTTCCGTCCATCAGTCAATCTGAAAAATAGAAATGGTGCTAGCGCGGCAAGCATCATTTCTATTTTTGTTTCTTGTGTATTCTGTCTAGTATTTTAAAATCATTTCATGTAAAATGTAAGACGAAAATATGTTCGGAGGTAAAAACATGAAGACCCCGCTAACCATCGAAATAGAATCCTCATTATACCAATATTGCATCGAGCAGGGCGGCTTAGTCGTAGAAGAAGTCACGATGCCTGATGACCAAGGAATTGTAGATACGCTTAGCTGCTTGACAAAATTTGATGGAAGCCGAGAATGGCGATGCTATGAGCTGAAAGTGACAAAAGCAGATTTTCGTTCTACAGCCAAACTGTCATTTGTAGGGCATTATAATTATTTTGTTTTGCCAAGTAAACTATATGAAGAAGTGAAAACAGAGATCCCTACAGGAATAGGTGTACTAGTATATCGCCCGTACACGATCGAAGAGGAAATGCCTGCATCTGGTACATTTATGATTGCGAAAAAAGCAGCAAAGAAGGAGCTTGCTGTACCGGAAGAAGCTTTGACAAACCGTTTTATGGCTTCTTTATTCAGAGAAGTAAGAAAAGCAAAGCAAATGGAGCGAGGCGTAAAATATTTTCCAACAGATCAATTGTACAAAGAATTGAAAAGACGTTCAGAAAACCAAGATCCATTTTCTAACGAACGATATTATGAACGGTTTTTAGAGGAAATAGCTAGTCAGGCAATCAATGAGTTGCAAGAAGAAGTTGCTGCGCTTCAACATGATTATGAATACTTAAGGCAACAACAGCAGATCCGGCGGTTGCCCACAGAGCCATTGGAGTGAAAAATATGTACTACCCTTATTTAAGAGGAAAACAATTTGACCTATTAGCATTAAAAGAAGCATTGTCGCGAGGATTGCTCTCCAATAAAATCCAACCGGTGATCGAACCAGTACGTGATTCCGCTACGCTTAAAAACGTGATCGAATTATTTCAAAAAAAGCACCATCCAATCGCTGTGATCCAAAATCCCCAAGTAGGACAATTTAAATTATTCGATCAGCATGTGCACAGTTGGACAGTCAAGGAACATAGCTCTGTCGTCTCTGCACAGATTTTAACGCCAGAAAATCTTAACGACGTACTGGATTCACCTCCAACGTTTCTGATTTTCGATGGACAACACTACCCAAAAGACGCAGAGGTATGGAAACAGCTGGCAGGAGTCGATTCGAAATTCTTGATACCAGATGCTAGTCGCTTTCGCATCTGGCTGCCCGAAAACAAAATTGTGATCCGTGACTCTTTTCAAACGAGAAAGCATGTTGAAAGTTATGCAGATAAAACGGACGACTTTTTTAGCGATGACTATCTTTTTTTCCACGAAGACGGATATAGTGGATTTTCTGATTTCACGATCGAAGGCAGCCATTATTTCGATAAAGGGTTTCCTAGCCGAGCGCTTGCTATCCATCTAACGTATATCGATGCTTACGGTAATATCCGCGTAAAGCATTTTGTCTCTGACAGTAATGATTCCGCTAAAGATCAAGCATTGAAGTTTCTTGAAGCAGGAGATAAAATGAAAAAATGGATCATGCGTCACCATCATCAGCTCTTGATTACTTCAGGAATGATTGAATTACTGGCTCTCTACCAGCAACAAAAATTTCCAGGACTCGGAGTATTGAAAAAATGGTCGCTAATGCATCATTTGGAACTTATCAGTCAACTACTGGATCATCCAAAAAATTGGCTTAGAAGTTATTCAAAAGTTCCTGAACTGTATGAAGTGATCCAAGAATTAGAGAATATAAATGAAAAAGAAACAGAAAAGAGGTAACTGGATGTGTATATTCGGCTAACAAGAAAAGAAGAAGTAGAAGAAGTGGTAAAAATTATTGATGCTGCAGCGGAATTTATTGCTTCGCAAGGCTCTCCCCAATGGCAGAACGGGCAGAAACCAACAAAAGAAACGATTTTGAACGATATTGAAAGAAAAGAAAGCTATGTATTAATAGTCGAAGATCAAATTGTTGGAACAGCTGCATTAGTTTCAGGCGTGGATCCCGTTTACACAAAAATAGATGGTAGTTGGAAAAAATCAACTGGTCCTTATTTATCGATTCATCGTGTTGCTTTAGCAGAAAGTACTCGAGGAAAAAAACTAGCAAAACCGTTCTTAGAACATTTGTTGACGATTGCAGCCAGCAAAGATATTCAAGATGTCCGTATCGATACTTATCCAGCTAATGAACCGATGGAAAAGACCATCTATTCTGCTGGATTCACTTATCAAGGGATGATTGAATTCCCTTTTGAACATGGTGAAAGAAAAGCGTATCAAAAAATAATCAAGTGAGTATAAAAGCATCTTCACAAGGATGAAGACTTAATAATACGAAAAACAACTAGCTGATCGCTAAGAGGGTGGGACAGTAGTGGTGAGCTTCAAGAAATAATTTTCGAAGAAGCTACTTCTGAAACACCGTTCAACGAGAGGTCGTGACACCATTTTTGTCGCGGCCTCTCAGCTTATCTTATGGATATTTTGTTAATCTGTTTCTATCAATAATCCTTTTTTTATTTTATCTGCTG
Source organism: Enterococcus sp. C76 (assembly GCF_040886985.1). Classification (NCBI taxonomy): domain Bacteria; kingdom Bacillati; phylum Bacillota; class Bacilli; order Lactobacillales; family Enterococcaceae; genus Enterococcus; species Enterococcus sp. C76. The sequence goes on from NZ_JBFOEY010000005.1 coordinate 87,099, forward strand.
CTTCTTGGAACGCTCCATCGTTTGACACGACTAAAAGTGTGGGAATAGCTGCCAACCGTTTCAGTTGAGCTAAGTCTTCCGCATAAACTGCCATTCTGGCCGAAATCTGTTCGGGTGAATCTCCACGCTTTTTCAGGTGCGATTGTAATGTTTCTTTAGAAATCGTAATAAAGATCGGACGGACTACCGTGCCAAAATACTCGTATAAATGCCAAAAACCATTTGCCGTCAAAACGGCATAACAATTTCCTTCCTTCAGTTTTTTGGTAATCTCTGCTTTGCTGGAACCATATTTATGTTGAGCATATTGATCCCACTCTGCAAATTCGTCTCGCTTGATCATCTGATTGAATGTATCGTCAGATACAAAATAATAATCCTCTTGATCTTTTTCTCCAGGTCTTGGTGATCGATTCGTGTAAGTAATGATCTTTTGTTCCGGCTGAAAAACAGCTTCTGCGAGTGAAGTTTTCCCAGAACCAGAAGGACCGATAAACACATAGCAATAATTCATCATCATTTCTCCTTTGATATTTGAGCAACTGAAAAAGCTTTGGAAATATTTCCAAAGCTTTTGAAAGCAACATTGCTTTTTTGTTTATTATACCAGTAATCCAGTCACAATAGCACTTAAAAAGCTGACTAAAGTCGCTGTTAACAAGATCTTCAACCCATGTTTTGCAACAAGATTTCCTTTTTCTTCGTTTAACCCCTTCATCGCACCGGAAATGATCCCGATAGAAGAGAAGTTGGCAAATGAAACAAGGAAAACAGATATGATCGCTGTTGTGCGTTCAGTAAACTGGAAATGACCGTTAGCTAATTCTGTCATAGCAACAAATTCATTTGTAACCAATTTAGTCGCCATGATACTACCAGCATCCACTGCTTCTTTCCATGGGATTCCACTGATGAAGGCAAGAGGGGCAAAGATATAACCTAAGATTTCTTGGAAAGTAATACCGAATATCCCGTGAAAGATAGCATTGATCATGGCAATCAAGGCAACGAATCCGATAAGCATAGCAGCAACCGTGATTGCCACATGGAAACCATCAAGAATGTATTCTCCCAACATTTGGAAAAAGGTCTGTTCTTTGTTTTCTTCAATAATTAGTTCGTCTTCTTTTTCTTCTAATACATAGGGATTCACAATCGAAGCCAGAATATATCCGCCAAATAAATTCAAAACAAGGGCAGTGATCACATATTTAGAATCGATTAGTGCCATATAAGATCCGACGATTGACATAGAAACTGTAGACATAGCCGAGACACTCATGGTGAATAAACGTTTCTCAGATAAGAAAGGTAATTCCTTCTTTATGGAAATAAATACTTCCGATTGCCCTAAAATAGCAGAAGCTACTCCATTGTAGGATTCTAATTTGCCCATTCCGTTGATTTTGCTTAACCCAAGACCAACGGCTTTCATAAACAATGGAAGAATTTTGATGTAACGTAAAATCCCGATAATAGCAGAAATAAATACGATTGGCATCAATACGGAAAGAAAGAAAGGTGCACTTCCTTTATTTGCTACACCGGCAAAAACAAAGTCAACACCCTGCCCAGCAAAAGCAAGAAGATGATCAAACATTTTTGCCAATACAGAAACAACCGCTGTACCAAAAGTTGTACGTAATAATACGAAACCAAGAACAAGCTGTAAAACGAACATCACAATTAGTGGTTTCAATTTGATTGCTTTTTTGTTGCTACTAATCAAATAAGCAAGACCTAATGTGACAAATAAACCAATAATACCTAATAAATAACTCAAATAATCACTCCTATTCCAAATTCCGTTTTATTTTACCTGTTTTGTAAATAAAATACTAATCTTTAGTGAAATTTTCATTACTTTTTTAGAGTAAAACGCATTCATTTTCCATTAGAATACAAAGCAACCAAAATAAATTGAAAAAACAGATAAAAGACGCTAAAAAAACTGATATTCCATTGTTTTTTTTACTTTCCAAAAGACTATTAAAGGACTAATTAAGAGGTTTTTGATAATTAATGGGTATGAAATATATTTTCTGATGTATGAAGGAAGTCGTTATGAAAAAAATTTTTTTATTATCGGCAGTATTCTTGTAGGAATTAAATGTTTTTCTATTCTAAAAAAAATAAAATGACAGATATTTAGTGTTTCCGTTAAAAAAATGATGGGTTTCAGATAGGAGACAAGATTACTGTTTACTATGGAGGAGGAATTTTAGAGGTATCTCCTGCAGAATTTCAACAGGTCCTAAGAATAGAGGAGGAAAGTCGGAAATGAATAAACAAATAAAGACATTATTGATAGCGTCAATGTTATTTATGCTATTAAAAAAAGAAAACGAAACTATTGTTTAAGCTAATGCTAATAGTTTCGTTTTCAAACTTTATAAGTAAACTTTTTCTATTGGTAGTATAGATTTTCTGAAGGGTAGACAGGTGCGCAAGTAATATCGATTCCTAGTTTTTTCAATGTTTGTTCATCATTTTTATTGACCATCACAGTGGAGTGGGCTTGCGCTCCCTCAAGTTCAGCTAGTTTATCATAAGCAACTTGAGCGATTGGATTCGTTACTGCACTGATTGATAAAGCGATCAAGACCTCATTGATGCTTAGTGCATCCAAAGAGGAATGAAGTGTCTTTGACTTCAATCCTTGTATTGTTTCAAGAACTAATGGTGATAATAAAGGAATGTCATCTGCAATATGCGCTAAATGTTTTACTGCATTTAAGATGACTGCCGCTGACGCATCCATCAATGAGCTTGTACGTCCGGTAATAATGACTTCGTCTGGTAATTCGATGGCAATCACAGCAGAAGGATCTTTTGTAGGACTTTGTGCTTGAATTTTATCTGCATAATCATGGGCAGGAACGACAACGTTTCGGTCTTCAGGGCGTAATCCGACTTCTTCCATAATCAGTTTGATTCGATTAACTGCTTCTTCGTCAATCAATCCTTTTTTGAAGTCACACTCTGTTTGGAAATAGCGGCGGATGATTTCTTGTTTAGAAGCTTCTTGGACAACCGCATCATCCACGATACCAAATCCTACACGATTCACACCCATGTCAGTAGGAGATTGATAAACAGATTCTTTACCAGTAATTTTTTCAATAATACGTTTGATTACAGGGAAGGTTTCAACATCTCGATTATAATTTACAGCTACTTTATTGTAGGCGTCAAAGTGGAAGGAATCGATCATATTGACATCCTTCAAATCGACTGTGGCTGCTTCATAGGCAATGTTCAATGGATGTTTCAACGGAACGTTCCATACTGGAAAAGTTTCGAACTTGGAGTAACCAGCCGCATGTCCTTTTTGGCTTTCATGATACAGTTGGTTCAAACAAGTAGCGAGTTTTCCGCTTCCTGGTCCAGGAGCTGTCACTACAACGATTGGTTTAGTTGTTTCAATGTATTCGTTTTTCCCAAACCCATCTTCTGAAACGATTTTTTCTACGTTGACTGGATAGTCTTCGATTTCTGAATGTTTATAGACTTTGATATTTCGTCTTTCTAGTTTATTGATAAAGACTTTCGTGGCAGGCTGGCCGCTATAGCGAGTGATAACGACACTGTTGATCAATAATCCATAACCACGTAATTCATCAATCAGCCGCAAGATATCCATATCATAAGTAATCCCATAATCACCGCGGATCTTATTACGTTCAATGTCTCCGGCATAGACGCAAATCAGTATTTCAGCCTGATCTTTTAATTTTTGTAGCAGTTTGATTTTCGCATCTTCTTCAAATCCTGGAAGTACACGTTTTGCATGTTTGTCATCCACTAGCTTTCCACCAAATTCCAAATATAACTTATCATAGTGGTTCACTCGTTCCAAAATATACGCGGACTGCTCTTCAATATATTTCTCTGAATCAAAACCAATTTTTTTCACTGGGTTCCCTCCTTAAGTACTAAAGCATTTTTTCATTTTTTTTTGGATTCGTCAACTGGAAGAGCAAAATTCCTCAAAAAAACAAAGAAAATGGTTTAAACCAACTTGTCTAGATAGTTATTCATTGGTATGATAGTTTTTGATAAGGAAGGTGCTACATGAAAAAAAGACAGAAAAAGAAAAACGCATATAAACACTATATCCGTTCGATTTTTACCGGTTATGAAAAAATGCTTGAAGATCCCGAATTAGAACAATTGACGTTTACTTATTTAAACGAAGAAACGCAACTAACTCGTGATGACCATCAGCGCATTCATTTCACAACAAGAGATCTGCCTAGTAAATAAAAGAATATGATAAAAGTCATTGCATTCGATTCTGTCCTATCAGATGAATCAGATATCAAAGACTAGTTGATCGAAAAAAAGGCTGTGCCAAATTTTGGTGCAGCCTGTTTTATGGAGCATTGCCCGCTCTTTTTTATAACAATTTTTTACAGAAAATGGTACTATTGAAGTATTAATAAGTGAAAATCAGATGAGTAAGAGGAGGCAAGTAGTATGAAAGAGCCAGATACAAACACAAATTATGAGCAAGGCGAACTAGAGGAGACGAGCACGAATCAGGATACAGCAAAAGAATCGTCTTCTTTTTATGATATCAAAGAAAAAGCAAGCATGAATCTTTCCCAATTATTAGAAGATTTACAGGCTTTTGAAAAAGCTGTCCGCGAAGAAGATATTCCTGAGATCTACCGTTTGTACAACGGCCGATTGAACGAAGAATTAAAACGAAGCTCAAATGAAAATCACGAGATTGACCAATTGCTGATGCGTAAGATCCATGATCGTTTTTTGCAAGAATTTCCTTTTATGGAACAAGTAGAAAGCATCTCACCAACGATGAGCTATTACAAAATCGGCACTTATTACCATGATCGCCCTACAATTGGTATCGATGCAAGTTTGCCAGAAATTTTTGTTTTGCCTAGGATCGATGAAGAGTGGGAGAAATATTCCCAACCGGAGACAACGGACTATGACAAAAAAATCAATGAGCTAGACGCGAAGGTGATCACAGCCCAGACAGAGATCGAACGTCTAGACGAACAGATAAAAGAAATCAATCGGCAGATGACTGATTTGGACGATAATAAAGGATTCTTGAATCGTAAGAAAATCGAGGAAGAAATTCAAGAATTAGAGAAGAAGAAGCAAGTGCTATCTAATGAAAAATTAGGCTGGCTTCCTTATATCGAGACACCTGAAACAATCCAGCAGCAAAAAGAAGCATTGAAACAAGAAGCAAGAGCGGACCAACTTCGCGCAGCCATCGTAGAAAAAGAGCAACGGCAAATCAGTCGCTATTTCGGTAGCAAAGAGGGGTTTGGTCAAGCAATCCATGAATTCTTGATGAATTATCTTGGTAATGAAAATCCTAATAATCAATCTAATGAAGGAGGTTCCGAGTATGAATGAACACGATGAAGCAGAATGGACAAAAAATGAAGCACAGACAGAAGATCATGAAGAAACGAACACTTCATTAGAGGAACAAACAAGTAAGCCACTGGATGACACAGAAGAAGTCCCTATGCCAGAAGAAACAAAAATCCATGAAAAAGAAAAAGTAACTCCGACGAATACGGATACTTCAGAAAACACGCATGCTTATGAAGTATCTGAAAATCCCGGGTATTTAGAAGGAAAAGAGCAAGATCATCAAGATATCGTCAGTTTGATTGAAACAGCGGAAGCAGAATTAGCGGATTTACGTATGAGAAAATATTTGATTGAATCAGATTTTCCCGAATTATTAGAATCATATGACCGCTTTATATTGAATGAAGAACCGATCTCAACGATTGGAAAGACAAGTCTGATCGAATACTTCACATATGAATTACTGAAACCGTTGAATGATATTGGTCTGGAACGATCAAATTCAGCTTATGACACATGGAAAACAAGACATTTCTCTATCAATTATACGTTGAATGGACAAAACGAATTAGTCTTTTCCTTTGTATTACCGACCATCGATCAACGATACCAAGTGGAATCGATGAGTCTTCTAAATGTATCACCAGAGACGATGGAAATCGATGTCCAAGATGATCGAGTGCTTTCTTTGATCCGATACTGGTCAGTTGATCGAGTATTCTCAGCAGGACAGATCACGATTTTCAATCACAAATTGAATCAATTATTAGCCCACGCTAGAACACTTGGTTTTACAGTTAATCAGACACTACTAGACAATACGAAGCCACTTCGTTTGAACCTTCAGAGCGAATTTGAATTGACGAATGAAGTATTGGATGATATTTTTATCGTGGCGATGAAAAATCCATCCTATGATATGGAAAAGATCAACGAAACTACTTATCAAGTACGATTAGATAAAGGACAGTCTTTAACGATAGCAACAAACGAAAAAGATCAAACGGTCTTGTCGATCTCATCTGGAGATTACCCACGATCCGTCATTGATTTCTTTATCAATTACGAATTCTTGGTTCCGTTAATGGTGAGAAAGTCCTGATTGGATAAGTTGGATTACCAGAGGTCATTCAGATAATTCTGTTCCAAAGGACTTGCGGCAGTTATCCAGAATAATTGTCACAAGTCTTTTCTGTATGTACTGAATGAACGTGAATCATCTGCTGGTGAAGGAGGAGTTACATCAAGAATGTCCACAAATAAAATCGCCCAGCTTAGCTTATTGTCTGCTGCTTGTGTAGCAGGTAGGATCGCTTTTCAATTTATTCCGAATTTCCAGCCAATGACTGCTATTTTTTTGTTTATAGTTCTTTACTTAAGCTTGAAAGATGCGCTAATTGTCATGAGTCTTTCTATCGCAATCAACAGTTTTTATTTTGGTGTGGGTCCATGGGTCTTCGGTCAGTGGCTCAGCTATACCGTCGTTCTGGCGTTGTTTTCAATTTTCTGCTCGAGAAGAACAATCCGAAGGTATCTCTGGTTAAAAGGAACCTGCTTTTTTCTAGCAGGTATAGTTTATGGAATAGGGATGACTGTTTTCGATACGCTGCTCTATCATTTACCTCAACCTTGGGTCTATTACCTTCAAGGGGTATCGTTTGATCTGATGCACAGTATAGGTAATGTTGTGTTCTTCCTTGTTTTTCTGCCAGTCGTCAAACGTTTTTACAATCATTCAGGAGGAAAAAATGAAAAAAATAATTTATAGTCTGCTTGCAATGAGTGTCAGTGTACTCATGTTGACAAGTTGTAGTACAACCAACACACCATCGACTTCCAACCAAAAGGAGGAAGTAAAAACATCGCAAAAAGCAACGATCACGTTACAAGAAAATGGTCAAAACTTTTTGAAAAAAGAAGTGACTTTCAAAAGAGGAGAAACTTTGCTGACTATTTTGAAACAAAATTTTGAAGTCGAGGAAAATGATGGCTTCATCACTTCGCTTGAAGGGCATTCTCAGGATGAAAAGAATCAAACCTATTGGATGTTTACTGTGGATGGGAAAAGTGCTACTACTGGGGCAAAAGAGATCGAATTGAACAATGGACAATCGGTCATTTTCAATTTATCTAAATTATAAGTTTCATAAAAACTGTTAAAGGGCGGATATTGCTGCTCTTTAGTCAGTTCACTTGATGAAAGAAGGAAAAGAATATGGAAAATTTTAAAAAAAGCGGAATGTTTTCCGTAATTGCTGCTCTAGGAGCTAATATTCTAGTTGCTATCAGCAAATTTGTCGGCTATGCAATCAGTGGCAGTGCCGCCATGCTGAATGAAAGCATCCATAGTATCGTTGATTGTAGTAATCAGATTTTGCTGCTATTTGGCGATAAACAAGCTAATAAAGGTCAGAGCGACTTGCATCAATTTGGTGAAGGCCGAGCAAAATACTTTTTTAGTACGATCGTCGCAATGATGCTTTTCTTCGGTGGGGGAGCACTAGGGGTGATGGAAGCTTTTGAAAAATTGACGCATCCATCCCATGAAGTTGGTAATCCAATCATTGTCATTGCCATTTTGTTATTTGGTTTGGTAATCGAAGGAAGTTCTTTGCGTGTCGCAATGAAGGAAATCAAAGAATTGAATACTGAAAATCTTTCCACGATGCGCTTTTTGCGCGAAAGTCGACATAGTGAAATACTGATTATATTTACGGAAGACTTGTGTGCTGTAATCGGTTTGGTCTTGGCTTTAGCGGGAACAATCTTGACTTATGCAACCGGGATTGCTGCATTTGATGCTATCAGCGGATTACTGATCGGTTTCTTACTGATGGGAGCTGCGATTTTCCTAGCAAAAGAATTTTATAGTCTGATCATTGGTGAAAGTGTGACAGCAAGCGATTTATCAAAAATCAAGTTAGCCTTTGAACGACCTGAGATCAGTCGGCTAATTGATATCAAAACCGTTCATTTAAGTCCAACGGAAATTTTAGTCGCTGCAAAAGCAGATATTGTTGGAAACAAAGAAAATGAAACGTATTCGATCATCAATGATATTGAAAAAAATATGCGTCAGTCTCTTCCTGACAAGAAGATGTATATATACATTGAAACAGATAAATATGACCCAAATTATTCTCACAAATAAAACGTATGTTCATGAATTGAAGCAAAAATGAGAAAAATATAATCTTGTTTTTAAATAAAACGGCTACAATTTAGCGAATTTATGTTACAATGAGTCCGCTGTTTATTTGTTGTAATTAAAGGAGATATTTTAATGAACAAAAAGAAAAGTGCGCCATGGCTTCAAGCTTTGCATGCAGTGATGCCGCTTTGTATAAGCTATATACCAGTGGGATTAGCTTGCGGAGTATTGTTGCAAAAAGTTGGATTTGATCCTCTCTTATCAGGGCTGTTATCGATTCTGGTCTTTTCCGGCGGCGCGCAGTTTTTAGTTGCATCTATGCTTACGACGCAAGCATCATTTGCAACGACATTATTGATGGTTTTCTTTTTAGAATTACGCTATACATTATTAGGAGCAAGTCTTGCCGGTTTTATGAAAAAAGAAAAGCGGACGTTTTTAGCTGTCTTTTCTCAATCCCTGAATGATGAAAACTATGCGGTGAACTACTTAAAGTTCTCAACTGACCCCTCTTGGAACAAAAGAAAGGCTTTATATGTCAATTGGTTCTCAATGGCTGCATGGGCCGGTAGCAACATGATCGGTAATTTTTTTGGCTCGGTGATTCGAGTAGATGCTGACCTTGTCCATTTTGCTTTGACTGCTATGTTCATATTTATGTTTGTCATGCAAATGAAAAACGCACTACTGATCTTTACAGGTTTGTTTTCAGGTGTATTAGGGGTGATCTTCATGGTATTATTCCAAAACACATTCGGCTTGATTGCAGCTACTGTTATTGCTTCATTTGCCGGATTTATGTTGGAGAAGGCATTTAAAAAAGAAAAAGCCAAGAAACTAAGGGATCGCGGCAAAGATGTCAATGAACCGCTCTTCAACTTCCCGGAACAGGAGGCCAACCATCATGACTAAACTATATTTGCTGTTTTTAGTTGCTTGTCTGTTCATCGTTGCGTATATTCCGCGCTTGTTCCCGATGCTTTATTTTACTCATCGAAAAGTGCCATCTTGGTTTAGTGACTGGATGAAGTATGTACCAGTAGCATTGTTTGCGGCGTTAGCTTTCAAAGATGTCTTCATTACTCATGAACATCTGGATATTGCTTGGAATATCAAAATAGCTGCAATGATTCTAGTAGCAGGTGTGGCTTACAAAACACGTTCGATGGCATTGTCAGTTTTGACAGGACTTGCGTCTGTCTTTTTACTGTCCATGCTTTAAACTGTTTTATTCCCTAAAAAAACAGAGATTGCGACATAAGTTGTTCAAACTGATCTATCCAAACTGCATTTGCATCAGCCAATTGTGGATGCAAGTTCATTTATTCGGAGAAAAAGATTAGTGTTGACTTATGATGCAAGCTCTTTTTTGTTTTAAGAATTAAAGAGGGATTTGTCCTTCTATGTTTTTTTGCTATAATAGGGAAGATGTTTATTTTATGAAAGAATAGTTGAGGGAAATTAGATGAATAAAAAATTGATGCAAGGAACATTTTGGCTAACCTTTGCTAATCTTCTATGTAAAGTTTTAGGGGTAGTCTATTTGATTCCCTGGCTAAGTATGATGGGGAACAATCAAGATGGTATGCTTGCTACGACATTATACAATGTTGGCTATCTTCCATATGGATTGTTCCTGATGCTTGGTACAGTCGGATTTCCAAATGCGATTGCAAAAAAAGTAGCTGTAGCAACAAAAGAAGGAGATAACGCTGCTTGTCGGCTGATTTTTCGAAGTACGATCAATATCATGTTCGTCATCGGTATCGCCTCTGCTGCGTTGATGTATTTATTTGCTCCTTTATTAGCCGGAATCAGTCCAATCGCTAACGTTAACAACGGGATACTAGCTATCCGAAGTTTATGCCCATCTTTGGTTGCTATCCCGATTTTGAGTGCAATGAGAGGATACTTCCAAGGGAAAAACGATTTACGACCTTATGGAACTTCTTTGATTATTGAACAAGCTGTACGAGTGATCGTTATCTTGGCTGGTACTTATTACTTGCGCGTATTGACTGACGGAACCATATTAGAAGCTGTATTGATCAGTACAGTTGCTTCTTTCTTTGGTGGATTAGCTGCGATTATCCATATGTATATCGTCGGACGCAGAAAAGACTTCTTTGAACTTAAAGACTTTTTGATTTCCAGCCGTTACTTCGAAAGAGAAAACCGATCTGCCTCTGTCTCTATCATTCGGGAAACACTACCGTTCATTTTTGTCGGCTCCGTCATTACTATCGTTCAAATGATCGACCAAGTAACGATGAAACCACTGCTTCACTTTTTCCGTCCAGAGATTGCAGATCAGCAACTGGAATTCTTATTCAGTCGTGCTTCTGTTAATCCAAACAAACTGACATTGATCCTGATTTCCATGGTAGGAACAGTTGCTATAAGTAGTTTGCCAATACTAAGCACAATGAAGAAAAAAGATCGTTTACAAATCGAAAAGACAGTAGGAGACAGTTTTTCGATTGCGTTATTGATCCTTCTTCCTTCATTGACCGGGATGTCTTTATTAGCTGGTCCATTATACACATTGTTTTTTGGTTATGATCCTGAAAGTGTTGGTTATTTCCAAATGGCTTTGTTAGCTTCTTTGTTTTTCTCTTTATTCACGATTCTGTCTACGATGCTTCAATCTCTGAACCACCATCGTTTTGCGATTCGACTAACTGTAGAAGCAATTATCCTGAAAGTCATCTTCCAAGTAATCGGACTAGGTCTAGTTGGCGGATACGGGATGAGCTTATCAAATGGCTTGGCATTCGGCATCGTCTTTGTTCGTGGTTATCACTTTATGTGCAAAGAATACCGAATAGCACCTTTAGCAAAAATCAGCAGTTTTTTCTTAAAAACTTTCCGATCTACCTTGATTATGCTTGCGGTATGTTTTATCATTTTCTTTTTGCTGAATCAGCGATTGTCAATGGAATCAAAAAGTTATGCAATGGTTTATTGTGTGGCTTTAGGAAGTATTGGGGGTTTAGTATTTTTATTTTCTCAATTCGGAAAAAATGGGTTCCGAATGTTGAAAAATGTTAAACATCGTAGCGGAAGCAAAGAATAGGCTAACTAGTCGTCTTTTTGCTGTCGCTAGAAAAACGGCAATTCGTATGATTACGCTTGTCGTTTTTCTATTTTCCAATTTTAGTTTCATATCTAATCTTACTTATGATATAGTTATGAGGTCTGGAAAAATTCTTTGAAACGAGGAAATTAAACACATGAAACTTGCAGTAGTTACAGATAGTTCGGCGTATCTGCCGGAACGTATCAAGAACCATCCCGACTTATTCGTGATTCCAATCCCTTTGATTATGGATGGGAAAATTTATAACGAAGGAATCGATATCGAAGCGGATGAATATTATGGACTTTTAAAAAACAGTAAAGATTTTCCTACTACTTCACAACCTGTCGTAGGGGAAGTTTTGGCTTTATATGAGGAATTGAAAGAGAAAGGGTATGACACGATTTTAAGTATCCATCTTTCTTCAGGTATTTCTGGTTTCGTCAACACCTTATTTGCGATGAAAGACGATATCAGTGGAGTAACGGTCATTCCTTATGACTCTAAGATCACTAGTATGCCGATGGGACATATGGTAGAAGCTGCCTTAGACTTAAATGATGAAGGTCAGCCCCTTGATGAGATACTTGCGCATGTCGATCGAATTCGAGATAATACTTACGCTTATCTAATTGTAGATGATTTGAACAATTTAGTACGGGGAGGGCGATTGACCAATGGCGCTGCACTGATTGGTAGCCTATTGAAAATCAAACCGATCCTGACATTTTCTGAAGGAAAAATTGTTTTATTCGAAAAAATCCGTTCAAGTAAAAAAGCATTTGCTCGGGCTGAAGAAATCATTGGCAAAAGAAATAACGAAATACAACCGCCAGTCAAACTTTACGTGATACATGCAAACAATTTAGAAGTAGCGATTGCGGAAAAAGAGAAATTGCAGAAAAAATATCCAAATGCAGAAATCGAAGTTGGTCATTTTGGACCAGTCATTGGTACACATTTAGGCGAAAAAGCCATCGGCATCGCCATTTCAGCGCAATAATTCCTTTTATTCAAAAAACATACCAAAAATATTCTACATCATCTTGCTCTTTATTCACGCGATAAATGAACGTGCAGAAGAGCAAGATGATGTTTTTATGTATTTCTAACAAACAGGCTCTTTTTCTTTGCATTTCTCTCTTCAGTCATTTATAATGTCGCATATAGTTTAGTAAATTAGTAAACTACTGATTTACTAATTTACTAAAAATAGAAAGACGAGGAATTAAAATCATGGAAATACCTACAAATTTAAAACATAAACCAGTGCTCGTTGTAGAAGACTACGATAAAGTTGATGGAAGAAATGCATTGAATACGGACGCAAAAGGTCTTTCTTTGGGTCTCGCTCAATGGAATGACCGTGGAAAAGTCGACATATCAGGCAAAGTATGGCGACATACTGGAGAAAAATGGTCTCGACAATCAGAAGAATTACCAATTACACGTATTTTAGATTTAGCGATCTTAGCTGCACAAGGAAGTTTATACTTTCAAGATGCTTATCGTTATGAAAAATTCTATGATCCAGAAAATCCAGTTGTGGACATCATTGGTTTGCAGGGAAACCGGATGACAGTCGAGGTAGATACCAAAAATCCAAAGATCGATGAAGACATTATTTTGTATTACGATACACTACAAAAAGACGGAGAACTGATTGGGGAACGATTCCGTATTTTAAAACGTCTTTTAGATGAGTTAGGATATTAATAGACAGAGATGATCAAAAGGGGAAGAGAAGCATGGAGAATTTCTCACTAACAGAAAACCGGACCTTTTCACGGCTAGAAAAGCAAATGATCTGGAAGAAACCGAAAAGCCATCGGACAAGTGCAGAAGAGTGGCGGATCGCCTCTGAAATCAAAGAAAATTGGCAAGATCCTGAAATGAAAATCAGTAACGTTCTTTTAGAAGGAGACGCCGGATCGGGTAAGACACAGTTAGCAAAAGCACTATCTGCTGATTTGCAACTTCCCTATACAAAAGTGACATGTTTTGCAGATATGGATAAATCAGATGTGTTCGGCGCCTTATTACCTGTAGTAGATTCCGATAAAGAACAAGACCAAGAATTGCTGGAAGCTATTTACCAAACAGATACACTTGAAGCTGTACTGACACTGATCCAGAACCATTACGGCATTGATTCTTTTTCTGCCAAAGAAAAATTAGCAGAGTTAGTTCAAAGAATCGAAGCCGATTATCCAGATGCAATCCATTATAGTTATTATCCTTCTGAAATCGTTCGAGCGATCGAAAAAGGATATCTATTAGAGATCCAAGAGCCGACTGTCATCCGTGATGCTTCTGTTCTTGTGGCACTTAACTCAGCGCTCGAACCCAATGGGATATTGAATTTGCCAACAGGAATCATTCGTCGCCATCCAGATTGTATTATTGTCATTACCACAAATCGAAACTATCAAGGAAATCGACCCTTAAATGAATCCTTAAGAGATCGGATGCAGCATGCGGAAAAAATGGATCTTCCTGCCTTAGAAGTCATGGCAGAACGTGCGATGGCGAAAACCCAGATTCAAAATCAAGAACTCCTTATGAAGATGGCAGAGATTATCCGTTTATTGGATGAAACTGCAAAAGCAAATGCCATCAAAGGTGTAGCAGGAATGCGTTCATATTTTTATTGGGCGAATACCTATAAGCAAGGACAAGATTTACTCCAGTCGATTTATCCAAAAGTTTTGTATAAATTATCCACTGATCCAGATGAATTGGCGATCCTTGAGCAAGCTTTGTCTGAGAGTGGATTGCTATTGGAACTTCAAGACATTTTGAGAAAAGAAAAATGGGGCTATCCTCAAATAGAACCTCAATCTGAGCATGCAAAAGGAAGAACTATCAGCGCCGAAGAAGCAAACGAACGAAACATCACTGAAGATGCTGAAGAAACTTTGCGCTTAGATGAAAAGAAACAACTGTCTGCTGAAGAACCAAATGAGGGAGCAGAGAGACTAGAGAAAACAACAGAAAAAAACGAGATGCCTCCTCAAATGCAAAAAGAACGCAAGAGCGATATCGAAGGGAAAAATCAGAAGGAACAACAACAAACAGAAGAGGATTCCCAAGAAATGTCTGCCTCTGACATGGAAACACATGATAAGGAAATCAAGAAGCAATTAAATAAAGAAGCGCGGCAAATCATGAAGGAAACGATTCATGAAAAAGAAGGTCTCATCGTTCACCGACCAGCTTTCCAAGGAAAAACGCAAGAAGCACGTGAGCTACAAATGCAAGTCATGCCGATAGTAGAATCACTTAGCCGACAAATTTTAGAATTACTGGATAATGAACAAACAGAGACGTACCAAAAGGGAAAATATGAAGGACAGCGGTTTAACGCAAGTAGAGTAGCATATGGTGATTTGAGAAATTTTGACAAAAAGAACCCGCCACATGAGCAACCTTCCTTAGCGGTAGCTGTGCGGATCGATGAATCTGGATCAATGATACGGGATGATCGGATCGAAGCGGCAAAAAAAGCAGCGATTGCTATTGCAGAATTTGCTAAGAAAGTCGATATCCCCTTGTTGATTTACGGGGATACAGCAGACCGTTCAGCAAGAGAAAAAACTTCTTTGTTTTCTTATAAAGAATTTGAAGACGGGTTTCAATGGTTAAATGAAAAATTAGTCACTATGAAACCAAGACAAAACAATCGTGATGGAGCGGCACTTCGTTTAGCAGCGGAAAAATTAAACAGACAATCCGCCACAACCAAACTGTTGCTTAATATTAGTGACGGTCAGCCAAAAGCGTTGCCAGATTATACTGGCAAAAAAGCAAAAGAGGACATCCAGTCTGTTTTGAAAGAATACGAGCGTCAAGGCATATTATTTGTTTCCGCAGCTATTGGTCAAGACAAAGAAGAGATCAAGTCGATCTACGGTGAAAGCCGTTTTGTAGATATTACTGACCTAAATGAATTTCCCAAGCAAATGATTCAATTGATTGCCCGTTATCTATGATAAAATAAAGCTCAACGAACGCACTTAGCAGATTCGTTGAGCTTTTCGTTTCTAGTTACCGGTAACAAGGATACTTCTAAAATAGAATCGGTTATAATCAAGAGGGACCGTTAAAGGAGTGAAACGATATGATACAAGAACAAAAATGGTGGAAAGAAGCAGTAGGCTATCAAATCTATCCGGCCAGTTTCAAAGATAGCAACGGCGATGGACAAGGAGATATCAATGGGATCCGCGAAAAACTTGGATACTTGAAAGATCTTGGCATCGGATTTATCTGGATCAATCCAATCTATCAATCTCCATTTATCGATAATGGTTATGACGTAAGTGACTATCAAGACATAGAAAAGCGATTCGGGACGATGGAAGAGTTTGATTTATTGCTGAAAGAAGCACATGAACTGGGAATCAAAGTCATTATGGATCTTGTCATCAACCACAGTTCGGATCAGCATCAATGGTTTGAAGAATCGAAGAAATCCAAAGAAAGCCCTTATCGAGATTATTACATTTGGGTCGATGGAGTAGATGGCAAAGAACCAAATAATTGGACATCGATTTTCGGCGGCTCTGCTTGGGAATATTCTCACGAAACAGGACAGTATTATCTGCATGTCTTTGCGAAAGAACAACCAGACTTAAATTGGGAAAGTGAGAAATTGAAAGAAGAACTATTCAATATGATTCGATGGTGGCTAGATAAAGGGATAGACGGATTTCGCTTAGATGCGATTTCTCATGTAAAAAAAGATGAATATTCAGTAAAAGCCACAGAGAACCCTTTTTTTTCACCCTTTCAGAATGTCTCGGGAATCGAAGAACATTTGACTGATTTGAAACATGTTTTCGAAGAATACGATATCATGACAGTCGGAGAAGCAAGCGGCGTCACTGCAGAAGAAGGGCCGGAATGGGTAGGAAAAGACGGTTATTTCGATATGATCTTTGAATTCGATCATATCCATATTTGGCAGCAAGAAAAAGAAGGGCAATTAGACGTCCTTAAGTTAAAACATGCATTAAGTGCTTGGCAAACTTCCCTAGATGGTATCGGATGGAACGCTTTATATATGGAAAACCATGATGTTCCTCGTGCCGTTTCTGTGTTCGGAGATACCCGTCCCGAATTTTGGGCTATGTCTGCAAAAGCAATCGCTATGATGTATTTCTTTTTGCAAGGAACGCCATTTATTTATCAAGGACAAGAAATTGGAATGACGAATATGCCTTTTGAATCGATCGATCAAGTTGATGCAGTGGATTCGAAAAGACTATATGAAAGACTACTTGGATTTCCGGATTATAAGACAAGAGAAGAAGCATTGGATATTATTCGTGAAACCACCAGAGACAATAGCAGAACACCCATGCAATGGACTTCAGAAGAATATGCTGGCTTTTCTACACAGGAGCCTTGGATGATCACTAATCCAAATACCAAAACGATCAATGTAGAACAACAAGAACATGAACCGGATTCGATCTTGCAATTCTATAAGAACATGATCCGCATTAGACAAATCAATAAAGGCCTGATATACGGTTCTTTTAAAGAGTATCTTCATGAACATCCACAACTATATGTCTATGAAAGAGATTTAGAAGATGAACAGTATCTTATTATGGTAAACTTGACAGAATCATTTGCTGACTATGAACTCCCAAAAGAAGCAGATCAGTCATGGACATTACTCTTGTCAAATTCTTCTAACGGAAACTTTGAAAAAAAAGGAACACTAGCACCTTATGAAGCTTGTCTGTATAAAACAAACAATTAAAAAACTTCCTCGTTAAAGTTCAATAGTTGGACTTTCCGAGGAAGTTTTTCTGATTTACCCATCTTAATAATTTGCTCTAGGACCACCGATATATTTAGGACGAGAGCGAAGGGCTGTCACATGGGCTTGTCCCAAGGTTTTCAAACGAGGTCTGACAGGCACTTGGACATGTTTGATATGCATACCAATCGAAGTGTCACCGATATCGATGCCGGCTTGCCCAATTACATGCTCTACTTCGACAGGATCATTGAACTGCTCAAAAGCAGCAACAGAACAAGCACCTCCAGCATGTAATGCAGGAATAACAGAGACGATTTCGAATTTTTTTGCTTCTGCCACTGTTCGTTCTACCACCAATGCTCGATTCAGATGTTCGCAACCTTGGACAGCTAACGCAATTTCTTTAGGATCTAATAGCTCTTTTAACGTACGAATGATCCACTGACCAACTTCCGCACTGGAATTTTTTCCAATATGTCCACCGACGACTTCGCTTGTGCTGCACCCTAAAACAAAGAGATCTCCTTTTTTCAAGTGTGCCTCAGCCAATACGTCATTAACTATTTCAGTCAATTGAACTTTCAATTCTTTTTCTGACAACTTCATTCTCTAAAACCTTCTTTTCAATTAATATTGCTTCCGTGCTTGAATACGTTGAAGACTTGCAGTTATAGGAAAGGCAAGGCCCATACCGATAAGATTTTGAAAGATATTCCCTGGGATAGAAGCCACTCCAGCCGGCCAATCATACAAAATCCAACCGGCGATACCATAGCCGACGATCATAACTAAGCTTCCTAAAAAAAGACCAAATAGCCACATGCGAGTAGAAGATTTACTGAAAGATCCGGCAACATATCCTTGTAATCCGTGAATCACTAATGAAAAAATAGCCCATTGCGGATACCCTGAAATCAAATCGATTAATAGTCCACTGGAAGCACCGACAACTAATCCACCCATTGGACCATAAAGAAAAGAAGCAGTATAGATTCCAGCCTCACATAATGTCACAAAACCGTTCGTAGCCGGCACAGGGATCAAAATAGTTAATGAAAGTGCAACGGTCAACGCAATCAGCATCGCATAGATTGTTAGTTGTTTAGTTTTCATTTATCGTTCCTCCTTTTTGGATACCGCCAGACCAGACGCTTCCCGTATGATCATTCATCAGCACACCATTGGAAATACAATGGGCAACAAATTTTTTACTTTCTGCTACGGCTTTTGAAACATCTAATCCTAATACAAGATTCGCTGTTATTGCAGAAGAAAAGGCACAACCGGCACCATTTACTGTTGGGGTGTCGACTTTTTTCTGAGAAAACACCTCCTGATGGTCAACTGAATAGAGAAGATCCACAGCTTGTTCGCCAGCCATCCTTGTGCCGCCTTTTATTACAATTTTCTTTGCTCCTGAAGCAGTGAGCTCTTTAGCGAGATGGATCATTTCTATCAACGAAGAGGGGAGAGCTTGACCAGAAAGTAAAGCAGCTTCTGCCAAATTAGGCGTAATCATCGTAACAAGTGGAAAAAGTTCTTCGATGAGCTGTGAAATATACAATTGATTGATCACAGATTCAGTTTCTTTGAATGCCAAAACAGGGTCTAAGATGATTGGGATATTTTGTTTTGCTTTTATGAAGTCTCGAACAACCATGATTGCTTCACTTGAATTTAATAACCCGATCTTGATTCCATCTAATGTAGTCATTTGATCAATTGAAGCCAACTGTCGTTCAAGCAATTCTGAAGGAATAGATTCCAAGATAAATCGCCCATTCGTATCTAGTACCCCTATAGATGTCAGGGCGCTTAGCCCGAATAGACCAAAATCTTCAAAAGTTTTTAAGTCTGTTTGGATTCCTCCGCCAGCAAATGGATCAGAACCACCAATCGTCAAGATTCTTTTCATAACATTTCCCTCCATGAATAAGAGTATAACGAAATTTTCAAAAAAGAAAAACAGCCAATTGGCATATTTTTATCTCATCCAATTTTCAAAAGAAGCGAAAAGGGAATGTGACAAAAATCGTGTCACATTCCCTTTTTCCAATAAACGGTCTTCAATTAGCTGGTCCTCGATATTAGCTCAACAAACGGCAAAATATGAGGAACCACTTTTATTTGGCTGTTCTTATTACTTGATGCAGGACAGCTTTTTCACAACCACTTAAAAACGATTAGTTGTTTTGTGTTTTTAATTCTTTCTCGATTTGAAGCCGCTGAACTTTCATTGTAGCTGTTCGCGGGATTGCATCAAAGTCACGGATGATAGGGGCGTTCAAACGGGGAAGTTCATGGACTTGCTCCCACCAGCGATTCCAATCCATTTCTTTATCAGGGGCTAAAGCAATAATCGGCTGTGGAGAATGATTTTTATCCCTTACAATCACTACTTCTGCCAAAAAATCTAACGAATCTAATAAAAAGTCTTCAATAGCTAATGTACTGTTGATCGTTTCGATCAAATCTACTTGCCGATCTTTCAAAAATAGGTGACCACGCTCATCCATAAATCCGTAATCTCCGCTATCCCACCAATCGCCATAAACATTTTCCTGGAACCGTGCATCTTCCTTATAATAAGTCAAAGCCCGTCCTTTAGACAGTAATTGTATATGACCATCTGTATTTTCAGGAAGGACATTCCCAACTGAATCTGTGATCCGAGCGCTTGTCATGTCTTCCAGTCCAACGCCCATATCTCTTGCATCACTCGTTTTCAAACTTTCCAGTGTATGAGCCTTAAGAATCATTGGTCCACATTCACTTTGGCCATATACTTGAAGGAATACCGCATCTTGTGTTATTGATGTTCGCAAAAATGTTTCCATTGTCTGATTGTTTATGGCATCAAAAGTAGAGTGATAATAACGGATACCAGAGAAAGCTTCTGGATGTTCTTTAGCAGTAAAACTCCACTGAACAAAGTTATTCGGATGAGTCTCTAATGCGATTGGTCGGTGGGTTTCCAACATACGAATAATTTTTGAACTTTGTGCATCTGCTAAAGGCATCATAGGAAAACCCATGGACATCAAAGAAGAGATGCCAATATTGAATCTAGAATGTACGGGGGAAATGTGAAAAGCGATTAATTTCTTTTCTGAAATTTTTGCAAAAACAGTTTTTTGCCATTTCGTTCGCCAACCCATAGAATGAGCAGAATGACAAATAAGCTTAGGGATACCAGTTGTACCAGAAGTATGGGTCATATAAGAAATTTCATTTTTAGCTAAAAACGATTGGGGAACAGGAAAAGTAGGTTGCTCCAGTAAATAAAAAATAGGAATCTGTTTTGACTTAGTCCCGTTTGAAATTTCTCCCACTCGTTTTTTTGTCTCATCATCAAATAAAATGAAGGGGTCTTCTAAACGGTCGATAAATACTTCCATTGTCGCTGTTGGTAGATGATAAGAAGTCATGACAGGCACTGCACCAAGGTAAGACACAGAAACAGCGAGAAGGTATGTGTCAAAAGCGGAACTCTTATAGATAATGACTTTGTCTCCAGATTTCACACCAAGATGGGCCAATTGATAAGCTCGATCTAACACACTTTCAAAGCATTTTTTGTAAGTTGTTTCAAGTCCTAACTCAGGAAAAGCAGAAAGCGGCTGATCACAGATAATCGGGGTCTCGGAAAAGCCAGCTGCGGCTTCTTGAAAATTCGTAAATAAATTCAAAGGGGAATACGTTATGGTCTCCATCATTCACACTCCATTATCTTTTGTTAAGTAATATACAAACTCAAGATAATCGTAACATAAACCTTTATACAATAATATAGTTTATTGTGAAAAAAAGTTCAGGTTCCTATGTGACAGAAACCTGAACGAATGCCGCTAATTCGTGATAAGAAAAATCAACCATTTTTTCCCAGATTTCTTGAAAAGAGTGGGAAGATAGGTATCGATTACCGCATAAATAGTTTACCGCGTCAGCATCATCTAAATATAGTTCGGTATAATAGCGATAGGTTTTTCGGCATAATTCTGGTGATACATTCTTATACACTGTGATTTTGCTCAAAATTTGGCGAATAGTCCGAGGAGAAATTTGTTGATCATGCGAGGAACGAAAAACAAAAGAATTTTCGTCCGTATTTTGTGCGGTTAACTTAAAATAGTTCTCCAGAAACGGCATCGCTTCTTTTGGTATTGGTACTTTACTCAATCTGTTTTCTTTTCTATTCAGATTAAGAATCTGCTTGGTCAAAGATACATCTTTACGTTTAAGTTCTACTACTTCATGGATCTTTAATCCGCAATACAGAAGAATGGCAGTAATCGCAAGGTTCCTCGGTCTATTCTTTTCTTCAAAGCTAGCTTCTCTGCTTGTTTGAAAGCCTTCAATCGGGATAAACAAATGCTCAAAATCTTTGAAAAGTTCTGCATCGATATATCGCGGAGCTGCTTTAGTCGTTTCCGGTAAACTTGTACCCAAAAGAGAGATCTCTTCTTCAATTAGTCCTTTTTGATATAAAAATCGTAAAAAATGATTTAATGAATATTGCTTCCTCGAAATCCCGTAATAGCTATTTTCAAACAATTGCTCCGTTTCTTGGTTCGCTGTAGTTTGGAACGAACGAGTATGTCGATAGATTTTAGCTAAGAAATTCTGATAATCTTGTTTTTCTAAACGGATAATCAGCTGATCATCCACTTCTTCAGAAAATACTTTTCTCAAATAATCAGTAAACAAATGGAAATCTTTTGCATATTCATAGCGACTACCTAATGATAAAGAAGAACGATTTTCTTCTAAAAACTGTTGAAAGACGGAAGGGAGCAAATGTGTACGTTGTTTTAATTTTTCTTGCAGTTGTTTTCTAGTTTTGCTGTCCAATACAAATCCCTCCAGTTATTGTTCATTTCCTTTATTTTACCGCATTTCCTCAAATGACGATAGGGAATTTGTCTTGCTTTGATAACGAACATCCATGTAACTGTCTTTTAAAAGTCTTTACAAAATCAGAGGTGATTCTCTTAGTTTTTAAGAAGCCCTTAAGTTTCACTTGCAACAATAACTACAATTTCAAATAAAAGCAGGTGAGTATATGTCAGCTATTCTATTAATTCCAATCTACGAACCCACAGAAAACACTGTATTCTTCATTAATCAATTAGCACAATCTGTAAACGTACCGATTATCATTGTTGATGATGGAAGTGGGAAAACCTATCAAAAACTGTTTCAGCGAATGGAACATCCTAATATCACTAAAATCAGCTACTTTGACAACAAAGGCAAGGGATATGCATTAAAATTCGGCTTTTCAGTTATACTTGATTCCTATCCAGACATTACTGGCGTTGTCACAGCAGACAGTGATGGTCAGCATGAAATCGAAGACATCCAAAAAATGCTAGTGGCAGTAGATCGATTAGCTGGTCAGGAATTCCTTTTGGGTGTAAGAGATTTTTCGTATGAAAACACGCCCTTTCGAAGCTATTTCGGGAATCGAATGACGAGCGGTTTTTATTATCTTTCCTCAGGTATCCACTTACAGGATACACAAACAGGACTGAGGGGATTTTCTATCTTTAGTTTATCTGAACTGCTCAAAATCGAAGGAAATCGGTTTGAATATGAAATCAATCAACTGCTAGTTTTACCAAAGATCGGCTATCGAATGACTACGATCCCTATCAAAACAATATATAGCGATGGAAATAAAGGTTCCCATTTTCGAATATTCCAAGATTCCTATCTTGTTTATCGTCCGTTCATTCGTTTCTTTTTTTCCTCGATTTCCTCTTCATTGGTGGATATTGGACTATTCTATTCCATTATATTTTTTATTGGAAATCATACAATGGCTTCTTTGTTGATTGCTACCGTACTTTCTAGAGTACTATCAGGAATTTTCAATTATCAAATGAATCGACATTATGTGTTCAGAAAACAAAGAGCCCGTACTGCTTTTTATAAATACAGCTTGCTGTTTCTCCTTCAACTGATTTTAAGTTGGCTAGGTGTGTCGATCCTTTCGGTTATTATTCAGTCGCTTTTGCTTTGTAAGGCCGTTGTGGATATTTTATTGTTTTTTGCCAGTTTTTCGATTCAAAGACGCATAGTCTTTTGTTAGGAGGAAATCTTTATGAAACATTTTTTACGAAAAAAATATATGTGGGCATGTCTATCGAGTGTTTTCTTGTTAGGAAGTTCAAGTTATATATTATTAAAAACATTTGTTTTGCCTCAGGAAATAGCAGCAGTAGAATCGGTATCCAATGAGACTTCCACTTCGACAACAGACACAAAAAATACGAGTAACTCAAGTTCTTTTGAACCAGTGATTACAGATAATAGCTACCAAGATGAAAATATCAATATCACATTATCTTCAGAACGTGTTGATGAAACCACAGTTTATGTTGCTGATATTACAGTAAGCGATTCTAGCTATTTAAAAACAGCTTTGGCAAACAATACGTATGGACGCAACATCAAAGAAACTACATCTGCGATCGCACAAGAACAACAAGCGATTTTAGCGATAAACGGAGATTATTATGGTTTTAGAGATACAGGATATGTACTTAGAAATGGCACACTATATCGTGATACACCTAGTGAAGATGAAACAAAAGAAGACTTAGTAATTGATAAAAATGGTGATTTCTCAATAATAAAAGAAGCAGAAACATCTGCTGAAAAGCTAGTAGAAGAAGATGTACAACAAGTTTTATCTTTTGGTCCTGCTTTAGTTGAAGATGGAGAAGTCACTGTTTCTGAAGATGAGGAAGTGTCGCAGTCGATGCAAAGTAATCCACGAACCGCAATTGCTCAAGTTGGAACAAACCATTATCTCGTTGTTGTTTCAGAAGGTCGAACAGATGATAGTCAAGGGTTGAGTCTCAGCGAACTAGCAACTGTATTGAAAAATCATGGAGCAAAAACCGCATATAATTTAGATGGTGGAGGGTCAACAACGCTTTATTTCAATGGAAAAGTCATTAATCAAACAGTCGGCGGAAGTGGAAACTCTGAACGATCTGTCAGCGATATCGTTTTTATAGGTTAAGAAAAGGGGTATAATTATGAATAAGAAAAAAACGTTTTATAGTTATTTTATTAGTTCAGTCATTCTTTTCATCTTTCAATTGGTTTATCATCATTTTAGCCACGGGGTCACTTCACAAGCACTGAAATGGGTCTGGGTTATTCCAATGGTAGGAGGGGCATTCCTTTTTATTTTCGAAAAAATATTAAATACTTTTCGAAATCGCCTGGCTTTCAATTTATTCAATACGGGTTTGGCTAGCTATATCGTCGGAATAATTCTTAAAGGAATATTAGAAATAGCTGGAGCTTCATCACCTTACATAGGAATTTATCCTATGATAGGAACGATTATACTAGGAATCAGTCTATTTATCTATATAAGTAGCTTGCTTATTCAAGGATTGGATAAATAATACAATCGTAATAAATGGAAAATATAAGAAATTTTTTCAAAAAATTTCCTATAGGAATAAATGCACAAATGACTATTTTAGTGATATATATTTTGCTATTAGCATAGATATTCCAAAATTTCAATTAAAATGTTTTAATCTAATTCCAATCTAAATATTTGTAGAAATCAATCGTCTCCTATAGAATAAATTTATAAGTAAAAATATATCAATCATAAATCTATTTGCTAGGAGGAATTTACATGGAAGACAAAAATTTAACAGTCATCGGTAGCTACAGTACAAGGGATGAAGCATTATCAGTAATCGAACGGTTGCGTAACGAAGGGTATGATCGAGATGATATCGTTATTTATACTACTGATGAAGCAGCAACTAGACTAGGATTCGACGGATTATCCGGCATAGATGTTGAAACAGACGAGAATCGGATGGATGGCGAAGAAGATCGCTCTTTATGGGAAAGAATAAAAGACACTTTTTCTTTTGATACCTATGATTCTGAGACGGCTACGCCAGAAAATGATCCTTTATATCAGTATAGAGGAGATATTTCTGCTGGAAAATTTGTCATCACAGTAAAAGGCTATCGTCAGCCAGAAACAACAGAAGACACAATGGATACACAAGATACTGTTAGCCCAGCAAGCACAATGGGAACAGGACTAGGGACTGGGACTGGCACTGATCCAATGGACGTAGATGGCACGACAGGCTTTCAAAATACAACAGATCCACTGAATATGACACCAGGAACTGATCCGATGGACGTACCTGGCGAAGCTGATTCTATGGGTACAAAAGAGACGGAAGACATCGATCGCAAACCAAATCTAGATGATGATACGATTCAACTAAAAGAAGAAAAATTAGATGTAAATACACATGATGTTACAACTGGAGAAGTCGACATCCACAAACATGTGGTCAACGATACTGAAACGGTAGAAGTACCGGTCAAACGTGAAGAAATCGTCATCGAGCGCAAACCAGTAACAGATCCATCTTCACAGGGTACAGACGAAAACTTGGAAGATGACACGATCACTATCCCAATCAAAGAAGAGCAAGTAGATGTTAGCAAGCATACAGTTGTTCGTGAAGAAGTGGGAATTCATAAAGAAGAACATGAAGACGTTGAAAAAGTGACAGAAGATGTTAGCCGAGAAGAATTGGATATTGACACAAGCGGTGATGTACACATTGAAGACCGCAATAAAAAATCTTAAGCGTAAGCTAAAGAGGTTGTGACAGAAGTGGTCAGCTTCAAGAAATAAGAAGGAGTTTACGAAATTTGTTTCTCAAATTTTTGTGAAATTTCGGCTTATTTTCGAAGAAGCTACTTCTGGAACACCGTTTATTCGGAAAACAGGGTTGTGACAAGATTATTGTCACAGCCCTTTTCCTAGTATGTTTTAGAGTTAAGCATTATTTTTTAGGCTTCAACGGTAATTGGACTTTAAAATCAACTCCTTGTGGAAGATAATTGGATACAGAAATTTGTCCGTGGTGCTGTTCGATTATCTGTTTTGCAATCGCCAATCCAAGTCCGTAACCGCCAGTTTCCTTCGCACGAGATTGATCTTCCCGATAAAATCGATCAAAGATTCTTACTTGATCTTCTTCACTGATAGAAGGGCCAGTATTCTTTACGTGAATCAGCCATTCTTTATGGTTAACAGACGAATCTAAAATAATTTTATCTTTTGGATTCGTATATTTTAAGGCATTATCTAGCAAAATAACCAAAACTTGATGGATCTTTTTTTCGTCAATTGGTACTTCTGATGTTGCCTCGTTATGAAGGATAAACTCCTTTCCGTCTATGGTGGCCATCTCTTGAAATGGTTTAACAAGGTTTTCGATATATTCCTGTGTATTGATCATTTGTTTTGAAAGTAGCTGCTGATCAGAATCATTTCGGGCAATCGTCAGCAGATCTGAAGTCAATCCAGTGAGCCGTCTCGTCTCTGACAATGCTTGAGCAATACTTTCAGATTCCTCAATGATGGTATGATCAGGTTTGGTAAACAGATGTTCCAAACTATTTTGAATAATCGTTAACGGTGTACGTAATTCATGAGAAGCATTTTCGACAAATTCTTTTTGTCTTCTCCAAGAAAGAATGATAGGGCGCATGCTTAGACTAGACAAGTAATAACTAATGCCAATTGAGATAAGCCAGAAAACAACCATACACAAAATCATAATTGTGCGAAAAGTTGCTAATGAATTTTTGATTTGATTTGTATTTTCTAAAATTTGGATATAGGCAACACCAACTTGATTCGTCTCTGCTTTTTTCGTTATCGAGCGGAAGGAGAGGGTAGATGAGTCGTTTTCTTCATTTAATTCAATATTTTGGATGGTATTCAGATTTTTTGTATCCATTTTTAATTCTTTGATCTGATTGAAGCGTCCACCAATAGCTGCCTTATTCAATATCTCACCATTTTCAGACCACAAGATCACTTGAGTGTTAAATCGGTCATTTGATGGTTCCATCAATGGTTGTTCCATGTTTGTTCTGTTTTGTTCCATTTGATTCGGGTTCAAAAAGGGATCACCTTGCTGATACCTTTGTATCTCTAATTGTACTGTCCGAGAATCAAAATCTGTTTTCTCTAATGAAAGATCCGTTTCTCTATACGCAGATTGGTTCAATATCTGTAAAGTAATAAACCCCAGAAGAAAAAAGATCAAAGCAAATGCAGCTACATTCGTTGCAAAAAAACGGCTACGCTGCTTGCGTGTAATATCTCCATTCATTGCATCACACCCCTTGCAATATATAACCAACATTACGTAAAGTTTTGATTTCTTTATCTAGTCCAGTACTGCGTAGATGTTTCCGTAAATTGCTCATGTAAACTTCAACAACTGTAATCGTCGTATCAGAATCAAATCCCCAGATCCGATCAAATATCTGCTCTTTTGTCAAAATGATTCCTTTATTTTGTAAAAAATAAACGAGTAATTCAAACTCTTTTCCTTGTATGGGCAAAACTTGTTCTTTATACAATACTTCATTACTTTTTAGATCACAACTGATATCCTTATACTTCAGAATGTTTTCATCAAAGAGACCAAGCGATCGTTTCAATAATGCTTTCACGCGCATGATCAATTCTTCTCGATAGAACGGTTTTGTCAGATAATCATCTGCACCACGTTCAAATCCTTCAATCTTATCTTCCAAACTATCTTTTGCTGTCAAAATCAATACAGGAGTCTGTATTTTTTCTTTCCGTAACTTTGCTAGGACTTCATAACCATTCATTTCCGGCATCATCAAATCCAAGATTGCAAGGTCATAAACACCGCTTTCCAACTCAAACAGTCCTTCACTACCGTTATAAACTTGTGTTATCTCACCAATTGTTGTGAGTATTTCTTTTATATTATTGGATAATACCTTATCGTCTTCTACTACTAATAGTTTAATCATTTTCCCACCTCATTCATTTGGTCACTTTAGTTTAACATGGATAGCATAAAATTGGCTTAAATAATCAAAGAATCCACTTATCTATTAAATTAAGGAGAATTTAAGTTTGTTTACATAGACTCGTTGTTATAATCACCAAACAGTAAAGGGGAGAAAACATGAAACTAAAAAAAGTATTTCAAAGAAAAGAAAACAAATATTTATTGACCGAACAGCAATTTCCTCTTTTTTTCGAGCAACTTGAAAAAAAGATGGCAATAGACGAATACGGGCTTCATACAATTATGTCTCTGTATTATGATACGAAAGATTTTCAGTTTATTCAGCATTCGATGGATAAACCAATATACAAAGAAAAATTCAGAGTAAGAAGCTACGGAATCCCTAGCGAAGAGAGTACTATATTCTTGGAAATCAAAAAGAAAGTAAATGGGATTGTCTATAAAAGAAGGCTGCCTGTGGATTACTCAACATACGAATGTTGGTTGAAAAGTAAAGATTTTTATTTAAGAAACAACGTAGACAGTAATCAAATCAACGAAGAGATCTTTTGGTTGTTCAAGCAGCACCCAGATTTGACTCCACAAGTATTGATCTCTTATGACAGAATATCTTTGTTCACTGACGAAGAAGTAGAATTCCGAGTGACCTTTGATCAGAAAATTCGTTTTCGAGATACCTGTCTTGATTTAAAAAAAGGAAGTGGCGGACAGCTAGTTGCACCTGAACTTGGTGTGCTAATGGAAGTAAAGGCAATGGGGGCTTATCCATTATGGTTTGTTGAACTGTTAAATAAATTTACAGTACGAAAAAGCAGTTTCTCAAAATATGCAGAAACGTACAAAAGACATCTATTTGTTCAACATAAGGAGGAAGAAATCCATGCTATCTAGTCTGTTTGAATCAGGAACAACCATTCAGTTTACCGATTTGCTTTTGTGTATCTTTGTCTCATTAGTTTTAGGATTATTAGTTGCATTTATCCATATGCAGCGAAATGTTTATACTAAAAGCTTCGTCGTAACTTTAGCTGTTTTACCGGTGCTTGTTCAATCTGTCATTATGCTAGTTAATGGTAACCTTGGCACTGGTTTAGCAGTAGTAGGCGCCTTCAGCTTAATTCGTTTCCGCTCTGTTGCAGGTGGTTCTCGTGAAATTACCAGTATTTTTTGGTCAATGGGTATCGGGATCGCTACTGGAATGGGATACGTAGTTTATGTTGTGTTATTTTCTGTTATTGTAGCTTTATTTTTATTGTTTCTATATTTATCACCTTTTGGAAGCAGAGAAAAAATTGCCGAACGAGAATTAAAAATAACAATACCAGAGGATTTAGATTACCCAGAATTATTTACAGATATATTTGAAGAATATACTTATACCAATCATTTATCTTCTGTGAGAACAACAACAATGGGAAGTTTATATGAACTACGCTACGTTATTCTGATGAAAGACCAAGGAAAAGAAAAAGAATTGATTGATCGAGTTCGTGTTAGGAATGGAAATCTGCCTGTCGTATTAGGAAAAGTCGCTACAAATCGCGATGAATTGTAACATTGAAAGGTGAGGATACTAGATGAAAAAAACAATTTATACAATGCTCCTTGCAAGCTTGTTTCTTGCTTCTTGTTCACAATCATCATCTAGCAACAAAACGAGTAATACCGAAACAAGTAACTCATCGTCTCAAACAAGTAATAGTACATCGGAAGAGTTAGCTAATTACTATGGGAAGTACGAGGAAGAAGATTTATCAACAGAATACGATGAGACCTCAGCAACAAAAATAACGTTAGATGAAGAACCGGTTATCAATGGAAACGGAGCAACAGCAGAGGGAGAAACAGTAACGATCTCAGAAGAAGGAACATACGTCCTCAGTGGAACGCTTTCTGATGGCCAGCTCGTTATCAATGCGTCGAAAGAAGCAAAAATCCATTTGATCTTTAACGGTGTCTCTATTACTAATACAAGCGGATCAGCCGTCAATATCCAGCAAGCAGAGAAGGTGATCCTAACATTAGCTGACAATAAAACGAACAATCTAAAAGATGGTGAAAATTATTCTTTTGCTGAAAATGAAACAGAACCCGACGCAACATTATACAGCAAAGAAGATTTAACGATTAATGGAACCGGCACGTTAAAAGTCAATGGAAATTACAGCAATGGAATCAGGAGCAAAGATGATCTTGTACTCGTTTCAGGAACATATGAAGTTACTGCTAAAAACAATGCTATCAAAGGAAAAGATTCTGTTTCTATTCGAAACGGGAATTATAACTTGAATACAACAGAAGGGGACGCTATCCAAGCAAACAATACAGAAGATGAAACAAAAGGATACGTAGCAATTGATGGTGGTACTTTTGAAATTAGTAGCGGAAGAGATGGCATTCAAGCAGAAACAAATACAACTTTACAAAACGCTGAGATGACAATCAAAACTGCAGATGGGGCAAATAGTCAAACTATAAATACAAATGAAAGTTACAAAGGAATCAAAGCTGGAAATCAAGTAAAAATAAGCAGTGGGACCTACTCCATAGACAGTGCTGATGACAGCATCCATTCCAATAACACTTTTGAACTTACTGGCGGTACAATTACGGCTAAAACTGGAGACGATGGTATCCACGCAGATAATGAATTGACAATCAGTGCAGGTGTTGTTGACATCCAACAGTCTTACGAAGGAATAGAATCAGCTGTGATTAACTTCAAAGATGGACAAACAAAAATAGTAGCCAGTGATGACGGGGTAAATGCCGGTGGAGGAAATGACACAAGTCAGGAAAATGGAAAATTTGGTGCTGATTCATTTGGCGGAGCTCCAGATGAATCAGATGACAGCAAACAAATAACGATTAGCGGAGGGACTCTGTCAGTCAATTCTGAAGGAGATGGATTAGATAGTAACGGAAATATCACTATGTCTGGCGGAACAGTTACTGTTGATGGACCGACAAATGGCGGAAACGGCGCATTGGATTATGGAGGAACATTTGATGTATCCGGTGGCTCACTGGTAGCTGCGGGTGCAAGTGGGATGGCGCAAACAGTTAGCGATTCTTCTACACAAGGTACCATTGCAATCACGTTTGATTCGGTTCAATCAGCTGGTACTTTGATAAGCATCAAAAATAGCAGCGGTGATACTGTGGTCACATATCAACCCGCAAAAGATTATCAAACAATTGTTATTTCTACAAAAGAATTGATCACTGGAGATACTTACTCGATTGTCAGTGGTGGTACTGCAAATACAGAACCACAAAATGGGTTATTTGATACCGGATCAGAAACAACTGGAACTGAGCTTGGTTCATTTACACTCTCGGAAAACACAGCAAGTGTCTCACAGTCAGGTGAAACTATTTCAATGAGTCAGATGGCGGGACCCGGAGGAAGATAACAAGTAAAATGATCCTAACATTATGAATCAACAAAAGATGTTTCATAAACAGATAATTATGATTGAAAATGAAAGAATAACTATTGATATACTTTCGCCCTAAATCTCGTTGGATTGCAAAAGGTATCCAATAAAAAGAAACAGCTATGTCTATTTGTCCTGACATTTTTATCAGGATGGTAGAGTATACATAGCTGTTTTTTGATTGTTTATAGCTCAAATAAGCGGATCAGTTCTTCTTCATTTGCGAATGACACACTATCATCAATCAACATATAAGGAACATGGGTATTCGGAATTGGTTGATTCGTGACGATCAGGTCATACTCAAGAAGATTGTATTTCGAAAGTTGATCTTCAGTGATAGCAGTTGTTTCAGAGTGAATCTTATGCACAGCAAGAACATCACTGACATATTCTTCAATGTATCGACTATGTCGAAGACTTAAGTCACTGACGATCAGTATTTTTTTATCGGAAGTATAATGGTGTATTTCAGGATTACCGATAAGCATCCAAAATATATAGCTAGATAAATAATAAATCAAATTTCGATTCAGTAGGGTGGAATAAAATTGAAGTTCTGCACGAAATCCAGCATATAGACGTATATGGCGATGTTGCATCTGTTCCGCAAAGAAAGTGGCACGGATCGTCAAATGAGTCGTATCGTATGGAAAAATACGTGAGAAAAAATAAATTTGAGTTAAGAGTCGAACAACAAATTCTTCGTTTTTTTCTTTGCAATCAGCAGATGAAAATGAACAGTAGGATATATTTTTTCGTATCTGTTCACTGATTTCATTTTTTTCTTTCTCCGAAAATTCCGAAAAAATCGTATTGACAAAATAGTTCACTACTTTTATATAGCTGCTGTACTTCAATTTCCCTAAAAGATTTTTCAAGATCAAAAAGTCTTTTTTATCTATATTTATCAACTTTACATATGGGTCTCCAGCTTTCCATTCGAATGGATTTCCTTGTGATTCCCGCATAAGATGCACAACAAAATACATAATAAAGAAAGATTGCTCATAAGGACTTTCTTCTTGAAATAAATTCAACTGACAATTGTTCTTTGACATAATTTCTTTGATCTTCTTTTTTTCGATTGGAAATGGCAAAGTCCGTCTTCCATAGTAGCTTAAAAAGAAAAAGGTGACAAAGATACGCAGCTGGAGCTCACTTTTCAGGCTAGTCAACTGAAACCCTTGGTCGACGATTACTTTTAATAAATAGCTTTCTAAAATTTGATTGCATTGTTTCAACTTACGCGTAAAAGAAGAACGACTAATCGAGATTTTTTCACAATAATACTCGATCGTTTTACCCGGATTGACAATGATTTCATTTAATAGACGACTATTTGTAGAACTTTGTGACATTTCCATTAGCACATTTAAATAAGCCGGTACATTCAAATGTTCAAGTCGATACCCCAATTTTTGTGAAGACTGAATCGTTACATCCGTTCCCCAGCGGATTTTGATTTCTTCGATATACCTTACAAACGTAGATTCCGAACTACCGATTCGTTTGGCAAGTTCTTTTTTAGTCATCCACTTGTCAGAAATGGATAGAATCCGAATGATTTTTTCCATCTTTCTATAGTTTCCTTCCAGCAACCTGATCATATGTTTTTCTCCCTCAACCCTTTTCTTTAATGAAACGCTCATTAATCAAAGGAATCAACGTCATAAATGAAACCAATTGGTATGAAAATTGGTGTGATTCCCTCTAGTGCCCTTCGTATAATAATTATCATATTAGAATAAATACGTTTATTTATTTTAATAATCATCACTATTCACGTCAAAACAGAAAAAAATAAAAAGGAGGGGAAAAATGACGACCACAGGGAAGAAGCTGAAAGTTGTTTTTGTGCTGATATTATTGAGTTTATCGAACATTCTGCCTGTAACTGCAACAGCAGAAGCTACAGATAATCCAACGATGTTAGAAATCATTTCAGCTGAAATCACTTCAGATCAATCTGGGAAAAAAGCACTGAACGTCAAACTAAATGCGAATAACAACAGTACAGAAAAGGTAGAGAAAGAAATTGGTCTAGTTGAGAATTACTTAAGCGATGTGGAAAGAAAGGAAGGAGATGGCTATGCTTATCAGGTAAAAAGCGGGAAAACCACGCTGGAAATCTCTCCAAACACTAAACAAACGATCAATCTAAGTCTTCCAATCGATCCAACACTTTATCACAGCCAGACAAATAAGCTGATCGTCGATAATAAAGAGTATGACATTACTGATGCGACAGAACACAAGAAAGAGACAGAAGTGTCAACACCAAATACAGACGAAACAAAAGAAGGAATATCAGAAGAAAATGAAAATTCTGTCAGTCCCTTTACATTGCCTACATTGTCTTTGCCAACTATGACTGTTTCAGCTAACCAGACGATCCCTACAGAGTATACGACGGATGATCAAGGCACTTATCCTAAAGCCAATTGGCAACCTACAGGAAATACAAATGTTCTTGATCACCAAGGTAATAAAAATGGATCAAATCAATGGGATGGGATAAATTCTTGGGATGGAGATCCTAATGATCGGACTCATTCGTATATCGAATACGGGGGAACAGGCAATCAAGCAGACTATGCGATACGTAAGTTTGCAAAGGAGACAACTACACCTGGATTGTTTGATGTTTATTTGAATGCCCGTGGAAATGTACAAAAAGATATCACACCTCTTGATCTCGTATTGGTCGTAGACTGGTCAGGAAGTATGAACGACAATGATCGGATCGGTGAAGTAAAAATTGGTGTCGATCGTTTTGTCGATACTTTAGCAGATAGCGGTATCACAGACAAAATCAATATGGGATATGTCGGCTACTCCAGTGATGGCTATAACTACAGTAACGGTACTGTGCAGATGGGTTCATTTGATTCAGTAAAGAATCAAGTAAAATCCATCACACCTTCATGGACAAATGGCGGTACTTTTACACAAAAAGGACTAAGAGATGCAGGAGACATGCTATCCGTTCCAAACGGACATAAAAAAGTGATCGTCTTGCTGACGGATGGTGTACCGACATTTTCCTATAAAGTACAGCGAGTACACGCACAACCAAGCAACGATTATTACGGTACCCAGTTTTCCAATACTCAAGATCAGCCGGGAAATACTTCTCGAATTGCAAGAAGCTATTATGCACCTGACCAAAACAACCAATCCAGAAGAATAGACAGCACATTTATCGCAACCATCGGAGAAGCGATGGCGCTTAAAGAACGAGGAATCGAGATACATGGTCTTGGTAT
Organism: Enterococcus sp. C76; assembly: GCF_040886985.1. Lineage (NCBI taxonomy): Bacteria > Bacillati > Bacillota > Bacilli > Lactobacillales > Enterococcaceae > Enterococcus > Enterococcus sp. C76. The sequence goes on from NZ_JBFOEY010000005.1 coordinate 122,052, forward strand.
CCAACTTCAAAGCGATCCAGCAGCTGGTCTATCTAAAGCAGAAGTAGAGTCTCGTATGCGGCAAATGGTTTCAGCAGATGAAAAAGGTGACCTTTATTATGAATCAGCCGATCATGCAACAGATATCTCTGAATATCTGGCTAAAAAAGCTGTACAGATCTCTGCAACTGTAAGTAATGGACAAATAAATGATCCAATCGCAGAACCATTTATTTATCAACCTGGTACACTTTCAGTCAAAAGCGTGGGAACAAACCCTACAACAGTTACTCCAACTATTTCTATAGATGGAAATACGATCAAGAGCAATCAGATTTATTTAGGAAAAGACCAAGAAATCCAAATTCATTACCAAGTGAGGATCCAGACAGAAAATGAGGACTTCCACCCGAATTTCTGGTATCAAATGAACGGTAGGACGACTTTCCAACCAAGTATTGACACTGACGAATTAGCTGAATTCGGTATACCATCTGCTAAAGCTCCCGGAGTCAATCTTCACATCAAAAAATTATGGGAAGAATTTGACAATAATCCAGCTAATCGTCCAGATCAAGTCACTTTTGAAATCCAACGGAACCATACAACAGATGCTGCAGCTTGGAAAAACGGATATATCCGCATCACTAAACCAGCTAAAGATACTGCAAATTCGTGGGAACGTGCAGACGTCGACAAACTCTCTGCAAATAGTGGAGAAAGTTATCACGAGATACTATCACTGCCTCAATATAATAATCAAGGTCAAGCATTCAGTTACCAAACAATCAAAGAACTACCTGTACCAGGATATGATTCTCAACAAATAGATGCACTGACATGGAAGAATACTAAACAATTCACACCGTTAGACTTAAAAATAACGAAAAATTCCTCTACAGGAGAAAAGGATCTCATTGGCGCTGTTTTCAAATTAACAGGAGATTCTATTGATACTTTACTAACTGATAATGGTGATGGGACCTATTCTCTTCCGGAAAATGTCAAATTGCAAAAAGAAATGACTTATACACTGACAGAAACAAAAGCTCCAGAAGGTCATGAATTAAGCAAGAAGACTACTTGGGAAATCAAGATTGCTTCTGATGGTACGGTAACCATTGATGGAAAAACAGTCACTACTTCCGATGATACGATCCAGTTGACCATTGAAAATCCTTTTGTTGAAATTCCTATAGCAGTACGTAAGTATACGATGCAAGGGACGGGCAAAGAGATGAATCTTAAAGGTGCAGCTTTTGCCCTACAGAAAAAAGAAGCAAACGGTGCTTATCAGCCAATGGACAGCCAAACAACGAATGAAAAAGGTCTTGCCATTTTTGATTCACTCACACCTGGAGAATATCGAGTCGTTGAAACAGCTGGTCCTGCCGGATATGATACTTCGCCGGGAAATTATGAATTCCAAATCGACAAATATGGAAAGATTATTTACACGGGGAAAAACACCGAGACAACGAATGGCATGTGGACGCTCACACATCAAAATCGATTAAAAGCGTTTGACCTGACAGTACACAAAAAGGAAGACAACGGACAGGCATTAAAAGGAGCCAAATTCAGACTGCAAGGACCAGAAATGGACTTAGAATTGCCAAAAGATGGACAAGAAACGGACACCTTTCTATTCGAAAATTTAAAACCTGGAACTTATAAGCTGACCGAAACCTTTACACCAGAAGGATACCAAGGACTAAAAGATCCAGTTACTATCATCATAAAAGAAGATGGATCGATTCAAGTGGATGGACAAGAGTATGAGTCTGTTCTTTCACCAGGAGCCAAAAACAACCAGATTTCTTTAGACATCACGAATCAGGCAAAAGTACCATTACCTGATACGGGAGGAATTGGCCGCTTAGGAATCTATCTAGTAGGGATGATTGGTTGTACATTTTCTATTTGGTATCTTTTTTTCAAAAAAGAAAGAGGGGGCAGCTAATATGAAAAAACTTGGTTGGCTTAGTATGTGTCTCTTCTTATTACTGTTTAAACCTGCTTTTACTCAGGCAGTAACAGCAACAGAACCAGATATGGTCCAGATCACTTTGCACAAATTACTGTTTCCAAATGGCCAACTACCGGAAAACCAGCCAAGTGACGGACAAGAAAAAGAGTTATTGCAAACGTATCGGGGATTGAATGGAGTCACATTTCAAGTTTATGATGTCACAGAATCTTTTTACCATTTACGAGAAAAGGGGAAAACAGTAGAGGAAGCACAAACAGAGATCGCAAAAAACGGTAAGTCTTCTGGCACGTTTATCGCAGAAGCAACAACCGCAACTCTGAACAACGAAGATGGTATTGCTTCTTTTTCTCTACCTGCCAAAGATCATAAAAAAAGAGAGAAAGCGTATCTTTTTTTTGAATCCAAAGCACCAGAAGTCGTCAAAGAAAAAGCAGAGAACATGGTAGTTGTTCTACCTGTATATGGACAAAACGATCAAGAACTTTCATCTATCCATTTGTATCCTAAAAATGAAGAAAATAACTACCCTGATCCTCCTTTTGAAAAGGTATTAGAAGAAACGAGGGATAATTTTACGATTGGTGACAAAGTCACTTATTCCTTGCACACGACGATCCCTATGAATATCTTAGACTATCAAAAATTCGTATTATCAGATAGTGCGGATGGAGCATTAACGTTTTTACCTAATAGTCTAACGATGTCATCGAATGGACAAAAGCTATCCGAAGGATTTGTCATACACACGAAACCACACGGATTTGAAATTGCATTTTCGATTCCTTCGCTAGAAAAATATGCTGGAAAAAACCTGACCATTTCTTATCAGATGCAGCTAAACAGTACAGCTCAGGCGAACAAGGAAATCAATAACAACGGAACACTAGATTTTGGTTTTGGTATCAGCACAAAGAAAGTCTCTGTATATACAGGGAGTAAGCAATTTGTCAAAATCGAGACAAATAAACCAAACAAACGATTAGCTGGCGCAGTATTCCTTATTAAAAACAAAGCAGGAAATTACCTGCAACGAACAGCCAACGGATACAAGTGGACAAGTAATGAATCAGATGCGCTTCACCTGACCTCCGATAAAAATGGCGCTTTTTCAATTATCGGGTTGAAAACAGGAGATTACTGGTTAAAAGAGATCAAAGCACCATCTGGTTATATTTTAAGTGAAACAGAAATTCCGTTTACCATTTCAACTAGCCTCTCTGAGGAGAAAGAGACTGTCGGTAGATTGAAAGTAGTCAACAAAAAAGAAAATAGTCGTCCATTTCTTCCTAAAACAAACGAAACGAAAAACATCCTTCTAGTCGTTGTTGGCATGGTGTTCGCAAGCCTTGCAATATGGTTGTTTATTAAAAAAAGAACAGGAGTGACAAAATGAAAAATCATAAAAAAATAAGCATTATATTAGGTGCACTTTTTCTTATTTTACCATTAATCACAAGTAGCTTCGGCGCAAAAAGAGTGTTTGCGGAGGATACAGCAGCTCAAGTCATTCTCCATAAAAAGAAAATGACTGATTTACCCGATCCTTTGATTCAAAACAGTGGGAAAGAAATGAGTGAATTCGATCAATACCAAGGATTAGCCGATATTTCATTTTCCGTTTATAACGTCACTACAGAATTTTATGCGCAACGGGAGAAAGGAGCGTCGGTGGATGCAGCAAAACAAGCAGTCCAATCTTTGACTCCTGGTACACCAATTGCATCAGGAACGACAGATGCGGATGGAAATGTGACTTTATCTTTACCTAAAAAACAAAATGGGAAAGATGCAGTCTACACAATCAAAGAGGAACCAAAAGACGGAGTGACAGCTGCCACAAACATGGTGCTCGCTTTTCCTGTATACGAGATGATCAAACAAGCAGATGGCTCTTATAAATACGGGACAGAAGAATTGGACACTATCCATCTCTATCCTAAAAATATAGTTGGTAATGATGGAACATTGAAAGTGACCAAAGTCGGTACTGCCGAAAACGAAGCACTAAACGGTGCAGCATTCATTATTTCTAAAGAAGAAGGAACACCAAGCGTCAAAAAATATATCCAAAGCGTCACAGATGGATTGTACACTTGGACAACGGATCAAACGAAAGCCAAACATTTCATTACTGGTCATTCTTATGATATCGGCAACAATGACTTTGCCGAGGCAACGATTGAAAAAGGTCAATTGATCGTCAATCATTTAGAGGTTGGAAAATATAATTTAGAAGAAGTAAAAGCTCCTGATAATGCAGAAATGATTGATAATCAAACAAACACGCCGTTTGAGATCTTGGCAAATAGTCAAACTCCTGTAGAAAAGACAATCAAAAATGATACGTCCAAAGTCGATAAGACAACTCCACAATTGAATGGAAAAGATGTCGCAATCGGAGAAAAAATCCAATATGAGATCTCTGTCAACATTCCTTTAGGTATCGCTGATAAAGAAGGAACACAAAACAAGTACACGACATTCAAACTCATTGATACTCATGACGCTGCTTTGACATTTGATCATGAAACTTCAGGAACGTATGCGTATGTCTTGTATGATGGGGATAAAGAAATCGATCCAACAAATTATTCTGTCACTGAACAAACAAACGGATTCACGGTTTCAGTTGGCTCGAATTATATTCCTTCACTCACTCCTGGTGGTACGCTGAAATTTGTTTACTATATGCATTTGAACGAAAAAGCAGATCCAACAAAAGGGTTTTCTAACCAAGCAAATGTCGATAACGGACATACAAATGATCAAACGCCACCGTCAGTCGATGTCGTTACTGGCGGCAAACGATTTGTCAAAGTAGATGGTGATGTTTCATCAGATCAAACACTTGCTGGAGCAGAATTCGTCGTTCGTGATCAAGAGAGTGACACAGCCAACTATTTGTCGATCGACCCATCTACAAAAGCCGTCAACTGGGTTTCGACGAAAGAATCAGCAACAGTTTTTACAACCACAAACAACGGTTTAGTTGATGTGACAGGTCTCAAATACGGCACGTACTATCTGGAAGAAACGAAAGCACCAGAAAATTATGTTCCATTGGCAAACCGCGTAGCATTTACTGTCGATGAACAATCTTACGCAACAGCAGGACAGTTGATTTCTCCTGAAAAAATACCAAATAAACACAAAGGTACACTTCCTTCAACAGGTGGTAAGGGAATCTATCTTTATATTGGTGCAGGAGTGATCCTTCTATTGATTGCTGGATTGTACTTTGCTAGACGCAAGCATAGTCAGATTTAATCTTTGTACATGAATTAGAAAGAGGAGCAGTGGCTTACGCAATTGCTCCTTTTTCTTTTATTAACAACTAGTCAGCACAAGGAGAACACAAATGAAACAAAAGAAAAGGAACTATCTAGACCTGCTAATGATCCTTCTGCTTCTGTCAGGGATAGGCGTCTTGGCTTATCCATTCGTTAGCGATGCGCTGAATAACTACCTGGATCAGCAAATCATCTCTCATTATCAGCAACAAGCAGTAAAAGAAAATGAAGCAGTCATGGCCAAAATCCAAAAAGACATGACAAAGAAAAACCAGCAATTAGCAAAAAAAGGAGGAAATCCCGGTGTTGATCCCTTTACTAAGAAAAAGGAACCAGTGAAAACAGACAAAACCTATTTTGAAAAACATACGATCGGCGTTCTGACGATTCCTGAAATCAATGTCCATTTACCGATTTTTGACGAAACAAATACCGTGCTGCTAGAAAAAGGCGCTTCGTTATTGGAAGGGACATCTTATCCTACTGGGGGAGAAAGTACACATGCCGTTATTTCCAGTCATCGGGGACTGCCTCAAGCAAAGTTGTTCACTGACTTGCCAAAACTGACTTTAGGTGATTCTTTCTATATCGAGATCAACGGACAGACACTTGCTTATCAAGTCGATCAGATAAAGACGGTAGAACCAACTGATACAAAAGACCTGAGAATCGAAAAAGGAAAGGATTTCGTGACACTACTGACTTGTACACCTTATATGATCAACAGTCATCGCTTACTTGTCAGAGGGCATCGCGTTCCTTATCATGCAAAAGAAGTGCAGAAAGAAGTACAGAAAGTATCTGAGAACAAACGTTTCTTCCTGTATGGATTGATAGCTATAAGTATACTGATTTTTCTGTTTCTTATTTATCTTTTTCGGCAAACATTTAAAATAAGAAACAGAAGGTAACTGTGTCTCTTTTCTATGATAGATGTATTCAAAGCAATGCGTAAACAAATAAACTGGCTGAAGTTTGAAAAAGAAAACTTCAGCCAGTTTATATGTATAACGATATCAAAGAAAGCTTGTCTCAATTTTTCCGATATTCTTTAAGAAGGCCTTTTTGCATCAATTCTTGTTTGTTTTTCAAGTTGCGGATATTCTCTTCAAAATTTTGAGAATATATCACTGAGAATAACGTATTTAATACGTAATCGAAGGCAATTTGAGAGGAGAAAGTCGCTACTTTAGCAAAATCATATTCCTCCTGCGATATAACAAGACACATATCAGCCTGTTTGGCCATTTCTGAATGCTGATTTCCGGTAATCAATAATGTTGGAGCTCCTACATGCTTTAGATAGGTCATTATCCGTTCATAATGATGGATACGACCGCTGTAGCTAATAAAAACTGCGCAATCCTCGCTAGTCAAATTGGCTGCATTCCAAGAAGAATCGCTGTATTCTTCGGCCAAGATCAAAAATTTATTCAACTTGACCATTTTATTCTGGAACTTCCTTGCCGTGATTTGGGAATCGCCTTTTGCAAAAAGAAAAATTCGCTGTGCGTTGTTCAATATTTTACTGATGTTATCCAAATCTTGATGCTCGATCTGCAATTGCGCTTTTTTTATTGACTGGATCGACAAATCTGCCATTTTCTTTGCAATTTGCTGTGTGTTATCTTCACTTGAAAAAGGAAAATTAGGATCGACCGTTTGATTAAACTGGGCAATCAATTGATGAACTTCCCGTCCTAGTTCGAAACGAAATTCTTTAAATCCGCTGAAGCCCATTTTTTTGCATAAACGAATAATAGCTGAATGGGAAGTATACGTAGCTTTTGCTAATTCTTCAATCGTCATGTAGACTGCGGCTTCGATATTCCTCCGAATATAATCAGCGATCCGTTTCTCTGTCGTGGTAAACAACTCTTGTTTGGTTAATTTTTCTTCAATAAGCATGATCTGACCTCCAAATTCTATCTTACTGATAAATGCTTGGTTCCGCCACTCTCTTTTTGATTTTTTACCTTACTTTGAACATAAATTTCACCAAACCAAATGATAACAAATGTTTTTCTGAACTTTTTTGCCAGAATGGCTATTATAGACACTTTCTATATTTTTCTAAGATATACTGAAAACAACAATAAAAGGAGGCACAAATCATGCTTACAATCGCTTATCTCGGCAATGGAAAGAGTACAAATCGCTATCATTTGCCATTTTCAAGAAAACTTACGGACAAAATCAATATCAAAAAAATTTTTTCCCCATCTAAACCAGTGTGGGAAACATTTGAAGACATCGAATATACCGATCAGCTGTCTGATCTTTGGAATGATCCTGAGATCCAATTAGTTGTCATTACTACGCCAAGTCAATTTCATTATGAATATGGAAAAATGGCACTCGAACATGGAAAGAATGTATTAGTAGAAAAACCTTTTGCAGAAACGTCAAAGGAAGCAGAAGAGTTATTTGCATTAGCAAAAGAAAAAGGGCTATTTATCCAATGTTACCAAAACAGACGGTTCGATTCTGACTTCTTGACAGTCCAAAAAGTAATCGAAAGCGGAAAATTAGGGGATATTTTAGAAGTAGAAATGCATTACGATTATTTCAGACCAGAAGTACCAGAAAATACACATGAATTTTCTACTGCAAACAGCTATTTATATGGACATGCTTGTCATACAGTAGACCAAGTTCTTTCTTATTTCGGCGAACCAGACGATATCCGTTATGATGTTCGTCAACTATTAGGGAAAGGACGAATGAATGATTACTTCGATCTGGACTTTTTCTACGGAAACATGAAAATTTCGATAAAATCCAGCTATTTCCGTGTCAAAGAACGTCCGAGTTTCGTCGTTTATGGAAAAAAGGGGATGTTCGTGAAACAAACGAAAGATCGGCAAGAAGAACATCTTAAAATGTTTTATATGCCTGATCATGAAGACTTTGGGATCGACTTGCCTGAGCACTACGGTGTATTGACTTATATAGATGAACAAGGGGATTATCATGAAGAAAAAGTGATTTCCGAGGTCGGTGATTACAGTCGCGTCTACGAAGGCATTTACGAGACATTAGTCAATGGCGCAGAAAAAGTCATTAAAGATGAAGAAACAATCTTACAGATGAAAATTTTGGAAGAAGGAATCAAAGGCATTCAAGAATCAGAAAATAAAAGATGAAAACATGACATATTTGTAAGAATCGGGTTTGTTTTTTGACGCACAAACTGTCTTATTGTACGATGAAAAAGTATAGAATTACTAGGAGGAACCAATATGACAAATTATGATGGTGAAAAACACAAACGATTAAGAGGTTCAATGGCCCCTAAAACGGAAGATGAAGTAGCTTTAGCAGGTACTAATTCTGGTGAAACAGAAGATAAAGAAGAATCATTAGCTGGCACAAACTCCGGTGAAACAGAAAACAAAGAAACAGCTTTATCCGGTTCCAATTCTGTAGAAGAAGAATCAGAGCCTAACGAACCTAATCGCTTTGAAAAAGATATCGAAAAAGCGGTTGAAGAGGTCAAAGAAAAATTTGAAGAACTGACTTCAAAAAATAAACACGATCATCATTAATTCATAAAAGCAGGGAGCCATTTGGTCACCTGCTTTTTTTCTGTAACCCGATAGAGGTCGTTTGGTACAGTCGTAAAAAAAATCTAACTGTAGGTTGTACCAAACAACCCTCGATTTAAAAGCGGTATCATACTAGAATACAAATAGGAGGTGAACAGCGCTGTGAACTACAAAATTAGTTATCTCCTGAAAACACCCAGAGAAATCAGTCTAGAAAAAGCAGCCGAAATCATCGAAGTAAATATAGACGAGGCAATCAACCAACTAACTCCCTTTGCCGAATATATGGATGAGACCCTTATCCATCTGAAAAAATTTCGAGCAATCGACTGGGCAGAAAAATACGTGAATATCACTCGCTTTGAAGCGGTGTATGCCGAACAAGAGCGTAGAGATCTTCTTTATTTGATGGTCTATTCGAATACCATACCTATTTCTGTATTTCATTTTCAAGACTTTCTTCAGGTTTCTAAAGGAACAGTCCTATCGGATATCAAAAAAGTAAGAAAGGAATTAGAAGGGGAAGAATGTCAGCTGACATATACTAGAAAAGCAGGCTTTAGGCTACTGGGGTCAGAAGTGATATTGAGAAGGGAAGCAAAAAATCGCACCGCTCATTTAATGCAATCGCTTGCTGGAAGATTTGGTCTCACGTATTTAACCGCAATGCTCTCTCTTGATTGTTATGCAAAAGCTAGAGATTTGTTAGATAACACAATCTCTCTATCAGATCTACGCTTTGCACCCAATCGAATGGATGAGTTAGCGTATTATTTAAGCTTGACCACTAATCGAATGGGGAAAATATCTGTAGAAAAGGTAAAAGATGCTGAACTTTTAGCTTCTCTTGCGATTAATGACATCAGCCGACAAATATTGACTGGCTTAGGCTATTCCGAACATCTAGAGTCAGAGATTCTATTTCTCTCTCTTTGCTTAGCCTCCATTGTTGAAGGAGATATCCAGGAGCCTGCGCTTGATTTTTTGCTGGAATGTTCTTCAGAAGTCATCCATCGCATGGAATTCCTGATGGCCGTAGAATTTGATTCATTTCGTGAATTATTGATGAATGTCTTTTATCACTTGGTACCTGCCTATTTTCGTATCTCTTATTCTTTTTACTTGCCAAATGTGATGATTGATCAAATCAAACATCAATATGCTTCCATCTATGAAATGACAAGAAAAGCATTGCGCCCGTTAGAAAAACGGATAGGGAAGAGCATCCCTGAAGAAGAGGTTGGTTTTTTCACTATACTATTCGGCGGAGAAATAAGAAAAGTAGATGAAGAAGAAAGAAACAGAAAAATAAGAGCCGTGATCGTCTGTCCAAGTGGCATTAGCTCTTCATTGATCTTGAAAAGCGAGCTTCAGCAATTATTCCCGATGATCCTTTTTACAGAGACCAATTCAGCTGATCGCTTGCACGAGGTTGATGAAACTTCTTACGATATCGTTTTTTCTACTGTGCCTCTCACGCTTACGAATAAGAAAAAGTCACTGTATGTCCTACAACCAATCATGACTGACTTGGAAAAAAACCAGCTGATCAATCAAGTACAAAGAGATTGGCTGATACCAGGATTCTCCATGCCTTCTGCTCAAGAATTGCTAGCTGCGCTACTTCCATATATCGAATTAAAAGAAGGTGTAGATGAAGAAAAGCTCTATCAAGTCTTAAATCGTAAAATGAACAAACTTTTAGAAAAGAAGGAGGATCAACGTCCTATGCTATCTGAATTATTAACAGAAGAAATGATCCAATTATCCGATCAACCAAAAAAATGGCAAGAAGCAATCACACTTGCCGCACAACCACTATTATTAAAGAATAAAATAGAGGAGAGTTATATCAAAGCGATGATTGAACGTGTGGAGCAGTATGGTGCGTTTATCCACATCGGCGACCACATCGCACTGCCGCATGCTCGTCCGGAAGACGGTGTAAACGAAGTAGGGATGTCTTTGCTGAAACTTCAACAACCAGTTGATCTAATCGATGATCCTGCTCATCCCATCAGCTTATTTATCTGTTTAGCCGCTATCGATAACGAGGCACATCTTCGGGCGTTGGCAAATTTAACCAAGCTACTTTCTAATAAACAAAATCTTCAAGAACTATTACAAGCCTCAACAAAAGAAGAAATACTAGCAATCATAAAAAAGGGAGACGAATAACATGAAAATTTTTGCAGTGTGTCAAAGTGGATTAGGAACAAGTTTTATGGTAGAGATGAACATCAAACAAGCTCTTGCAGATCTTGGAGCAGATGTGGACGATTTCGAAGTAAGTCATACGGATGTTGGGAGTGTATCTAGCGATATGGCGGATTATTTCTTCATTGAACATTCTTTGAAAGATACACTTACTTCTATACCGGATGAAAAACTCGTGCCGTTGCAATCGATCATCGACAGTGATGAAGTAAAAGAAAAAGTAGAACAGATCTTGTCAAAAGAATAAAAATGATTCAAGGGAGGAAATATCAATGGATAAATTGTTGAATTTGTTTGTTTCAATCGTCAGTCAGCCCTCCATCCTCGTTTCTCTGATTGCACTGCTTGGGCTTGTTCTGCAAAAAAAGAAATTTTCAGAAGTGATCCAAGGAACCATCAAAACATTTGTCGGATTCTTAGTATTGATTGGCGGCGCTGGACTGATCAGTAATTCATTAACCCCTTTCGCTTCGATGTTCCAAACGGCTCTGCATACCCAAGGTGTAGTTCCAAGTAATGAAGCAGTAGTGGCGATTGCTTTACAACAATTCGGCACACCTACTGCCTTGATCATGCTAGTAGGGATGATCGTGAATATTCTACTTGCTCGATTCACAAGATATAAATTTATTTTTCTTACAGGTCAAGCGATGCTTTATGTTTCTTGTCTGACAGCAGTCATTTTAGTAAGCGCTGGATTTACTGCAAACGTGTGGATGATCTTATTAGGAGGGATTTTTGAAGGAACACTATTAACTATTACGCCCGCTCTTTGTCAACCATTCATGAAGAACATTACTGGGAACAACCAAGTTGCGCTGGGGCATACCGGCAATATCGGTTATGCGTCTAGCGGGTGGATCGGTAAGTTCTTTGGAAATAAAGACCGCTCTACAGAGGACATAAAGATTCCTAAAAGTTTCAGTTTTTTGCGAGATTCTACTGTATCGATCATGCTCTTGATGTCAATCGTATATGTCGCACTTGCCTTATTAGCAGGTCCTGGATTTGTTGAAAGAGAATTAAGCAATGGAGATAATGCTGTAATCTTTGCATTGATCCAAGCTGGAACATTTACAGCAGGGTTTGTTATCGTCCTTCAAGGGGTTCGGATGGTGTTGGCAGAAATCGTTCCAGCATTCCAAGGAATCGCTAAAAAGCTTGTACCTGATTCTAAACCAGCGTTAGATGTCCCTATCGTTTTTCCATATGCACCTAATGCTGTATTGATTGGCTTTTTTGTCAGCTTCTTTGTAGGAACGCTATCGATGTTTGCCATGATAGGCTTGCAGACTACAGTCATCATCCCTGGAGTAGTTGGCCATTTCTTTTGCGGAGCTGCTTCTGGTGTTTTCGGCAACTCGACTGGCGGTAGAAGAGGGGCGGTATTAGGTTCTGCTTTCAATAGCTTATTGATTAGTTGGTTGCCATTATTTATCCTTCCGGTATTAGGAGATCTTAAAATCGCTTCTTCTACATTTGCCGATACTGATTATCTAGTACCAGGACTTGTACTTGGAAAACTAGGAGAATACGGTCAAATGGCATTGACAGTCGGAATCATCGTTTTCTTTTTACTTGTCGTATTATCTAGCTTTCTTTTTGCCGGAAAAAGAACAAACATTGTTTCTAAAGAACAGAATTAAGCAAGCTTCAAAATAAAAACTGCTTGGACAATATCAGAAGACGATCGAATGTTTTCTGATATGTCGCAAGCAGTTTTTTGTTTTATGCATTTATTTTTGAATGGATTGTTAAGGCAAGTGGCTGTTTTGCTAGAAGAGGATAACTTTTACCATTCATTTTCACTGTTCCGCCTGTTCTATCAGAAGTAATCACGATCTTATCTTCTGTTTTTTCCAGCGAAATCATTCCATCTTTGATAGGTAGCGTACAATTCAGTGTTTCAAATGAATCTAGATTAGGTTGTATCATAAATTCTTCATAACCTGGCTTTGTTGGATACAAACCGATAAAATAGCGTCCTAAAAGATAGATTGGGCTTGCTCCCCATGCATGGCATAAGCTTTTTCCATAAGGATCTCCATACATACTGTACTTTTCATTTCCTGTTTGAGTAGGGTCGTATTCTTCCCAGAAAGTTACCGCATCATGAGATAACATCCCTCCCCAATAATCAAGAATCGTTTGGTAGACGATTTCCGTCTGTCCGAGTTTGCATAAGGCATCTTGTTCATAGAATTTAAAATAGGGGGTAGTGATCTGTGTGATCGAGTCATTCAACAAGACATTCTTTAAAATCGATTGCTGTTGTTCTTTGTTAGCAAAATCGAATAAAACAGCGAAAATATTCGCATGACGCGTCACATTTCTTCTCCCAGATTCATAGCAATCGATAAAAGCGCCAAGTTCTTCATCCCAAAAGTAGTCAAATAGGTTTTGTTTCAATACCTGGTATTTTTCTTGATAGAGATCAGTAGGATAAATTTCAGCCTCTCCATATGTTTCAGCTAAGATATTTCCGCAAGTGATCATAGAGTGGTAGGCTTTCAGTAATAGAACTTGTTCTGCAGCAAGCGTTCCTTCTTTATCCATTTCAGACCAATCAATAAAGATCCAATCTTTTGCTCTTCCATAAATAAACCCTAATTCATTCGTTTGTTCCATCAAGTACCTCATCAATGATTGCATCTTAGGATAGACAATACGTAAAAATTCGCAGTCTTTCGTCATCATATAGTGGTTTTCGATGCCAATCAGCCATAAGATCGAATAGTCGACAATCGTATTCATATGTTGCTTGATTTCATTTTGTCCTCTTAATGCGAATATCGTTCGCTTATTGATTTCCTCGTCAAAGAAAAGATATTGATTGATCATAAATGATTGATACGCATCTCCAGACCAAATCCAGCGGTCTCGTTTGATACCGTCGATAAAAAACAAATCACTACATAACTTGAAAGTTTCTTCTGATACTGACCAGATCTGATTCAATAAAGAAGAATCGCTTGAAAAAGTAGCTTGTTTCGAAAGAGATAAAAATTCATGAAAAACTTGAAGTTGAACCATTCCAGTAGAAACCTCCGGTATAAACAAATAGCGAAAAGCGCGTTTACGAGCTTTCATTTTTCTTGTCATTCCAATTTGTTTATAGTAACAATACTCGATATCCATAGCTTCTACATCGGACTCTCCATAACATAGAGTGATGGATTCGATAGGATCGTCCAGAGATATTAGTTCTACACAGCCATTCACTGCTCGTCCAAAATCGAATAAGACTCCTCCATTAACCTCCGTTTCAGTAACTGGATGGACACATTCTTTTTGATAATAGATTTGATTTGGATCTTTAGCGATATCGACATAGAGTGGACTCCAGCCAGCTGGGTATTCTTCAATAAAGTTGCTTGCTGTCCAGCCGATATCTGATTTTATTTCATCTCCCTCGATAAACATCGCTGGTAGCCCAGATGTATGTCCAACGAAGATCCGGATTTTTACTTTACCAGCCGGACAAGTCAGCCATTTTCCACATGGATGCTTTTGCCCATTAATTTCTACGTACCCAACTCCTTGGATCGTCACTTTGAACATGGAAGGATGATCAAGAAAGTAATATCTCTTAAACTTGACATTCCGATGACAATCAACCATGTACCAGTACGCCGGCCAGTCGAAACCTCGTTCTTCTCGTTGGAAATTTTGTAGCAGTCCATGGCGGATCTCAAAGTCTCCAGGATACCAAAGCCATCTATTTTGTGATTTTTCATTTGTCATTTTGCGCGACCTCCATCAAAATTATTTTGTTGTCAATTGTTCTTTTATTTCTTCATCTACTCTTATCACTGTCTTTCTATTCGTCCTGTATACCACTAGAACGCTAACAAGCGCGCTAATCAACAGCAAGATACTGCCATTAACGAAAACAGCAAGTGTCTTACTTCCAAGAGAAACAAAAGAGAGAAAAAGCAAACCATATGGTGCAATGAAAGTGCCTAAATTAGCGCCAACTAGTAAGATCGAAGTATTGAAACTCTCCGCATGCTTAGGCGCTTGGATACTCACTTGGTTGAATAAATAAGGAATGAATAACGAAAAAGAAATCCCAGTTAAAATCGCGCCAAATCCAATCACATACAGATTCATGGCACTGGCAATCAATACAAAGCCAATACCCATCAGTAGTAAAGAAAGAGTAAGCATATAACGATGTGCTTTTGCCTGAAGCCAGCCAAAACAAACTCCGGCGGCCATACTTGCCAACTGCATGATGGTCAAGATATTCGCTGCATTGGTTTCGTCTCCTAGAGAATAGGTCGTCAAGACTGTGGCTAATTTGATTGAGACAGCATTATATACCACGATGATCAGTAAGAGAAAAATACCATAACTAATCATTTTGGGATTTGTTTTGATTACTTGTCTTGCTGAAGCTGTGCCTTTTACTTGAATCTCAGTTGTTTCAGGTCTAGGAACAAACAAAACAAACAAGATTAAAATAGGTAAGCTGATGGCGTAGACTAAAAAAGTATATTGCCAGCCGAACTGTACTAGTTGTCCTGCAACAAATGTCATTAGAGCTGCACCAAATCCCTGAAATGCACTTTGAAAACCAATCATAGATGCACGTTCATCTCCGTGATAAAAGGCAGCAATCATGCTGACTGCCAAAGAATTGATCAATCCGAAGCCAATGCCTAGCCCAGCTCGTGAAGCTAAGACGATACTGTAACTTTGCGAGAAGAGGGGGAGGACACCACAAATCGATGCAATCACTAACCCGATGATCACAGTCTGTTTTTGTCCGATTCTCCTAGCAATAAAACTACTAAACAAAACGAAAATAGTGACCATAAAAGATGGAGCAGTCGTTAATAATTCAACAGCAGATAAAGAACGCGAGGCATAAGTAGCTGACATACTGGGAATCGCTGATGTGACCGCACCAGCAGAAGTCAAAATAAGAGAGACTGACAGTAGAGAAAATTTCATCATTTTTTTATTCATACACATATTCCTTTCACTTTTTTGTAAGCGCTTATCAAAAATATAGTATGAAGTAGCTCTTCACTCAATAGCGGAACCACAGGAAATTCATGTCCCAACCATAGAAAGTCTTTGTGAAAACCAAAATAGCTTTGCATATAATTGCAGTACAGCGTAAACTAATAAGCGAAAGAAACTGCTTACAAGAAGGAGGAAGTCAATTGGAACTAGCTGAATTAGACACTTTTTTGCGTAATGAAGAATCAATCGAAACTCTGCAGCGTGAACAAGGAAAGAATGTCAATGACTTAAACTTAGCTTATCATCTTCAGACACCACCAAAAATCCACCGAGGAGATTTATTTCAAAACGGAAATATTCATATCAGTAAACACCGTCGATATGCGGAAGTTCCTGAGCATACACATGATTTTGTTGAAATCAATTATATGTATAGCGGAAGATGTTCACAGGTCATCAATGGAGAAAGAGTGGATATGGAAGAAAGTGACGTGGTAATCATTGATAAAGAAGCTACTCAAAGAATTGAATACACAGGTCAAGAGGATATTTTAATCAACATCTTATTAAAGGAAGAGACCTTATCTACAGAAATATTGAACCATTTGGCAAGCACCAATAATCTGCTTTCTTCTTTTTTGATCAATGCGGCAAAAGAAAAGGGAGAACATACGCAATTCATTCATTTTCATGGCGGAAAAGCGAGTCGTTTGACGCATTTGATTGAAAATATGCTGTTGATTTATTTTGATACATACAGTCATAAAATCCGTTCACTAAACCTATATATATCACTACTACTAATCGAATTGACTCATTTATTAGAACAGCAAACCTTTTCGTCAGCAGATGGATACGCAGAAAACGAGATGCTTGGTATATTGGATTATATCGATAAGCATTTTACTTCTTGTACATTAAAAGAAACAGCGGCTCATTTTGGCTACAATCCGGTCTACCTTAGTAATAAATTGAAAATGTATTTTGATGCTTCTTTTCAAGAATTGGTTCTACAAAAAAAATTTGACTTTGCATTGGAATTGATTCAAGAAACGAGTTTTTCGTTGGAAGAGATTGCTAATCGCATCGGATATAAACAAACCACTTCTTTATTCAAATTATTCAAAAAGTATTCAACATGTACACCCAATGAATGGAGAAACACCCGATAAGAAGAACAGTCTGACATGTAAAAAACAGGTAAGACTATTCAAAGTCTTAACCGCGTATTAACTAAACTCAATCAAGAGAAGAAGGAAAAAGTTGATGGCACCATATAGGAGATAAGTTGCTATAAATAGATGTTTTAGTAGTGGCTGTTTCCACTTTTGCCTTCTCTTCATTTGATAAATACTCACTAGTAAGCATACAGTGATGATAGATACGCTGATCTTTCTAACTTGGAAGATTAGCGTCCATAGATGGGAATCCATTGTTAATTGGACACGTGGCAGAAAAAAATAGAGGACACTCAAAAAGACATACTTTATCCAAGATGAACCATTGGACTTATTCTTCATAATATTCACTCATTTCAATAGGTTAGTCAGACAGATAGACTTTTGTTTGGCACATATCATAAGGTATATCCGATACTAGTGTACTCATTTCTTATCTTCCAATAAACATATAGAAGGAACAGTTTTTTCATAAACAAGAAAAAGCAGTTCCTTTTTTAAACTTCTTTTATTGTATCCTTTAGATAATGTGATTGAAGAAGGGAGGAGGAGATGAAAATGGTAAAGGCTTGGTTAAGTGGTTTAGCTGCTTACAGCGTTGTTGGACAAACTGATTTATTTTCTGCGTTCGCTATGTACTTGTCTAAGTATCGTTTTGTGTTATTAGGTGCTCTTTTTTTCGTGATTCTATTAACTGTTCTGTTGAGCAAAAAGATGTCCGCAAGTTCAAGTACGAAGAGTAACGCACCTGGTAATAAGGGTTTTCAGAAGCAGCAGCAATATAAAAACTATCGTAAGTGATATTTTCTATCTCTTTAAAGAAATCAAAGGATGATACGGCAACTATTTACTATTTACAATGAGGTGAAGCATGGGAAATTTTGCATTTATCATAACTTTTTTAAGCGAATTTGCTGTCTTAGCACAAAATGAAGGAACTGGTATTTTTGCCACCTTCGTTGCTATGTATCTCATCCGATACGGATTGTCCACGTTTTTTGCCGTCTATCTGTTCATTTTTATCGTCAAACAGTTCTATGAATATCTAAAAGGCACCAGTATACGAAAAAACAAACGCCGATTTAAAAGACAGTTAGCTGCATCCTATAAAATACAAAAGAAAACGATCCAAGAAAATTATGAAAAAGGATTGACTGATACGGACAAAGTAAAGAAAAACGTTTATAACAAAACAAAACTTTAGATGGGACAATGAGGGAGCAGAGCAAATGGATATAGGAATTTCAATCGTAAATGAAGGGATATTGATTTTAGGTGCGATTGGCTTTTTATTATGGTTAATTATTTTTGGCTTGGTTTTATTTTCAGTTCTAAAGCGTACAAGGAAAAAGTATAGCTTTGATAAAGGTGGAGCTAAAGTAGCTCCATTAGTGATAGCGTTAGTACTTTTAGTTGTGTTGGCAGGGTACATGGGTGTAATCGTTTATCAGTTATCTGTTGTACGTATTTAGGAATTCGTTTCCATCAAAAATTATAATAACAGCTATTATAATTAACATATTGATAAAATGAATAAACAAGACTATAATTTCCATGAAAGTAACAAATAGTTATGAAAAAGGAGCTGTTTATTCATGAAAAAAACAAGTCGTAAAGTAGTAATCGTCGGTACAGGTTTTGTTGGAACAAGTATCGCTTATGCAATGATCAACCAAGGAATCTCTAATGAATTAGTCTTGATCGATGTGAACCAAGAAAAAGCAGAAGGGGAAGCACTGGATCTTTTAGATGGTATGGCTTGGGGCGATGAAAACGTTGCTGTATGGTCAGGCGGTTATGAAGAATGTAAAGATGCAGATATCGTTGTTATCACAGCTGGTATCAACCAAAAACCTGGCCAATCTCGTTTAGATTTAGTTAAGACAAATGCGTCAATCATGCGCCAAATCGTCAAAGAAATCATGGGATCAGGATTCGACGGAATTATCGTTGTTGCTTCAAATCCAGTGGATATTTTGACATATATCGCTTGGAACGAGTCAGGCCTGCCAACATCACGTGTTATCGGTACTGGTACAACATTGGATACAACTCGTTTCCGTAAAGAAATCGCATTGAAATTAAAAGTAGACCCACGTAGCGTTCACGGCTATATCTTAGGTGAACATGGTGATTCAGAAGTTGCTGCATGGTCACATACAACTGTTGGTGGTAAACCAGTTTTTGAAATTGTAGAAAAAGATCATCGTATCGCAAAAGACGAATTAGATGTAATTGCTGATAAAGTTCGTAATGCTGCTTATGAGATCATTGATCGTAAAAAAGCAACTTATTATGGTATTGGTATGAGTACTGCACGTATCGTAAAAGCTATCTTGAATAACGAACAAGCTGTATTGCCTGTATCTGCTTACTTAACTGGTGAATACAACGAAAAAGATATCTTTACAGGTGTGCCATCAATCGTTGACGAAAATGGCGTTCGTGAAGTTGTTGAATTGTCCATCAACGAAGAAGAAAAAGCAATGTTCAGCAAATCAACAAGTGCTTTAAGAGAAGTATTGAACACTGTATTATAAGAGATAATGAGTAAGAACTAAAAAATCAAAACCTGCTTAACAGATATTTCAGCTGTTAAGCAGGTTTTTTATTGATATCTATAGGTAAGCAAATAAACGGAATGATTATAATCGATTCGGTCGAAAATGATCCATAAGTATGAAATGTAATCTGCTGATTAAATAATCGAATCGATATCAATGACAACTAAAACTTAAGTAAATGATTTATCTATGTGATTAAAAATCCTTCAGTGATGGCAAACATAAATACAGTGAGTCGTAATCTGATTAACTGTATAAAGAAAATGGTTTTTATCATTTAATTAAACGCTGAAAAAGTAAGAAAAACTGCAAAATTTTTTTATAATTTTGCACAAGTAGATTTTGATGGAAAAACGACGATTTTTAATAAAAAACCGTTCGAGAGAGGCTTATTATTTTTTAAAACTACTTTGTATAATATATATTATGTAAACTAAAATATATAAAAAATCAATCCACTAGTTCTAAACCACTATTTCCTACTATTCACACTTTTGTATTCCTTTTAAATCAATTATTTCAAAATTAATCCATATTTTTATGAAAAAACTTTTTTGTATGAACAACCATACAAAAAATCAGCATATTCTTTAATGACATGCTGATCTAATTGAGAAATAAAGTTTTTAATTTGTTCATTTTATTGCGGTTTGTCGTAAATAATTGGTTATCTTGGACTTCAGTGAATCGAAATCCAACGAACTAGTGGTAATCATTATGATAAAATCAACAGCTTCTTGACGAGAAAAAGCAACTGAACAATTATTCAATTGAAGAAACAACAGCATGGCAACAAGAGCAGTTCGTTTATTACCATTATGAAAAGGATGTTTTTTAGCTAAATTAATTGCTAGAATTGCCGCTTTTTCATAGACTTCGGGATAGAGTTCTTGATTAAATACTGCTTGTGAAGGCTGTTTAACAGCCATATCTAATACATTGGCATCTTTTACACCAATCATTTCGCCTGGTGAGTAACGTAAAATAACTTTTGCGTTGATTTTGATAATTTCTTTAGTCGAAAGATACCTCATAAATCAACCAAATCTTTTAACGCGTCTTCATATTGATTCATGATCGAATCAACTAATGAATCAATATCAGGTTCTTCTTGTGCTTTGATCATTCGTACAGAACCATCAGATTGAAAAACATAACTGATTGCGTCACCCGTCTGCACACCCATGAATTCTTTTACTTCTGGTGGGATAGTTGTTACATCGCTATTGCCGGATTTTCTAATTTTATACTTTTTTATTTTTTTCATATTTCGCCACCCTCTATACCGTTCTATAGTAAGTACATTATATCTAAGTATATACATTTAATCAATGTATATACTATTGATTTGCTTTTTCTTACGAAAAAACGACAAAGAAAAAGTAAAAAAAGTTTGTGACATGACTTTTGTCACAAACTCTCGTATTCTTAACCAAAATATTGATGGAATACTTGCGTAATAACTGGTAGGAAATAAATAATGATCATAGCCCCTACCACCATCAATAATTGTTTACGCTGTTTCTTTCGCTTCAGCATGCTTGTCGTTTTATGAAAAAAATAAGTAGCGCTTTTAGCTCCTGCAGTCAAAGTCGATAAAATCAACGTTGGTGAATATGCTGTTTGATTGTGCGTCAATGACAACAACTTCGTCCCGTAATCAGGATACTTTAGAAATGCTTGGTACACAGCCACAATCGTGATTGCTCCCATAAGATAATTTAAAAATGAATGCACTTTTTTCAAATAAAAAAACTCCTTGCTATCTATATAAAATCAGCCTACCCTAACTTTTTTTGCTTGATTGACTGATATTTTTTAGTTTTATTGGTATTTATATTCTCACTTTTCGGAATAAATATTCTGCTATTTCATTGTTTTCATTTACTCTACTTCGTTTTCATTATTTTTTCTTGATGTTTCTTTGTTTCTATCAACTGCTTTTGTTCCGCTGTTTTCGATCCATGGAAAAGAAAAACCGATCGTCATATCTTCTTTTAATACTAAAACTGCATCGAATTTCCCTTTTTTACCAGTAAAACCTTTGACAACTTTACTTGTCTTTCCTTTTGAAAGCAAATCTCTGAGATTTGTTTTAGTCAGCTTCTTTTTAGCTACTGTTGGCCACAATTTGAAGTCACATTCTGGGTTCAAGCATGTAGCGATTTTAGGATAAAGCATGACTATCCCTTTTTTACATTTTGGACATCTTCCTAATTGATCGTTTTTCTTCTCCATCGCTTTTATCTGGCGTGTTCCGCTGATCTCATCTGAGAAATCTACCTTATCGATTTGATTAGGTACTTCTGCCAATAAATGTAAGATGAATTTTTTGATGTTTTCTAAAAAAACAGATGGCGTCCCTTCTTGGTTACCAATTTTTCTCAAGTATCCTTCCCAGCGTGCAGTCATTTCTGCACTTGTCAGCAATGGTTCATTAGCTACTGCCTTACAAAGAGTGATTCCTTTTGGCGTAACGATTATTTCGTTTTTATTGACTTCGATGTAATGTTTCTGCTTAAGATTTTCAATGATATTGGCCCGCGTAGCTTCGGTCCCTATTCCTTCTACTTCTTTGAGGATTTCTTGCGCTTCATCATTATCCAGCGTTTTTCCCGCAGTTTTCATTGCTGTGATTAAGGTTCCTTCGGTATAGGGTTTCGGAGGTTGTGTTTCTTTCTCCATACTTTTCAGCTCTACTTCTGCTTCTTCATTTTCTACGATAGGAGGAAGAGTCTGAGCTTCTTTCTTTTTTGACTTGATGCGCAAGATTTCCTGCCACCCTTGCTGTAATGGGATCTTTCCGATACTTTTTAGCTTTAATTGCTGTACACCGGTCATTACAGTCGTCTCTTCATAAATATAATCTGCGGCAAACATAGCCACAGTGGTACGTAAGACTTGCAAATAGATTGCTTGCTGTAATTTAGATAGCTTCGCAAAGCGTGCAGGAGTCGGAATCGTCTTTGTCGGAATGATTGCGTGATGTTCTTGAACTTTTTTCGCATCGACATACCGTTTCTTTGCTCTGATCTCAGTTGTCTGTACTTCTTCTATTCCTAAAAACTTTTTATAGTTTTGCAGATGTTTAACCAGATACTGATGCTCATTTTCTGTGATGTAAAAGGAATCCGTTCTTGGATAGCTTAGAAATTTGCTTTCATACAATCCTTGAGCAGCATCAAGTGTGGCTTTAGCACTTGCTTTCATTAGCTGATTCATCTTTGTCTGCAAACTAGATAGCGAAAATAAACGTGGGCTATGCAACCTCTTTTCCTTTTTCGTAACTTCAAGAATCCTTCCGTTTTGCTTACCTAAATGTGCTCCGAATTTCTCTATTTCCTTCGTTAACTCTTCTTGTGTTTTAAATGCTTTTTTTGGTACGATTTTTCCTGAAAACTGTCCTTTGTTTGTCGTAATTAAACCTTCTCCTTCAAAGTACGTTTCTTTTTTGAAGTGTTTGATTTCTTCTTGCAGCTGATAAATCATGTAGAGTGTCGGCGTTTGTACACGACCAAGAGAAAAACTACCATCAATCCCTTTTCGTTGAAGCAGTAAGCTATATAATGGGCTTCCGTTCATTCCAATCAGCCAATCAGCATTCTGCCTTGCTTGCGCTTCTTTATATTTTGGAAAATAGTTCTTTCCAGGTTGGAGATTCTTAAAACCTTCATATATTGCTTCTTTTTCAAGAGAATTGATCCATAAACGTAAATAGTTCTTTTCCTTAGAAAATGCGTTTGCTTGTCGAATAATCGACCACGCGATGGCTTCACCTTCTCGATCACCATCTGTTGCAATAATAATGGTATCGGCTGACTGTAACTCTCGCTTTACGATCGAAAATTGCGCACGTTTGTCCCTTGGAACTTCGTAACGGAAGGTTTCTGGGAAAATAGGCAAATTTTCTAACGACCATTTTGCCCAACGCTCTTCATAAGCTCCTGGAGCAACCATATCTACCAAATGTCCAAAACCATAAGTGATGGTTACTTCACCAGCAAACAATGGATCGCTGATTTCATAATACCCTTCATGCCGCTTTCGCTGTTGGAAGGTTTCGGCATAGGCTTTTGCTTGTGAAGGTTTTTCAGCTAGTATCACCGTCTTCATCTTCTGACCTCCGTTACTTGATTTTTTGCGGACTTCTCTATTATGGAACATATTTTCGCATCTGGCAATAAAAAAAAGATACCGTATAGTCGAAACAGGCACAAAAAACATCAAGCAAACAAACGATGTTCCGTTTGCTGCTTGATGTTTCTAGAAAATATTCATCTTTAGCTGTCACTCTTGGTTAATCTGCCAGTTGATGCCAAATCGATCAGTTACCATCCCATACAATTGAGCCCACGGAACAGTATCCAGCGGCATCTCAATCTTACCACCCTCAGCTAAGCTTTCAAATAGACGCTTCGTTTCTTCTTCATTTCTTGTTTGGATGACTAAAGAAACATTATTTCCAACAATCAATTCAGGACCGATTCCTTCTGGCGTATCTGCAAACATAACTAATGTATCATAAATGTTCAACCGTGCATTCGTGATTAGATTTTTTGCTTCTTCTGGCAAGTTCATTTGTTCTATTCCAGGCATTTCACCGTATGTGGTGATACCTGATGCTTCAGTCTCAAAAACTTTTTCATAAAAAGCGATGGCTTCACGAGACTCATTTTTGAAGTTCAGATAGATATCCAATGAAAACAGCTCCTTTCTTGGTTATAATCTACCATAAGAAAGCGTTTTTTACGAGTGAATCGTTTGATTGATTCATGACAAAAGCCTTGTCTTCTTGATCTTTTTTATGATCATTTATTCAAAAAATCTGTAATAGCAGATTGATTCATTTGATTATCAATTTCAAGAATACTGCCAGCATAATCACTTTGCCCATAATTCCACGAACCGTCTACTGGCACACTTATTCGATCAATGCCGCCAGCTCCTCGTGCAATCGAAAAGAGATTTTTCGTCAAGAACCAAGCAGTGACATCTGTGGATGTATACCCTAAAGCTTTACCAGCTGCATAAGGTGCACGGATCAGATTCAATGGATTCTTCAATTGGCTGAAAATAGCGTTCATTACTTGCTGTTGGCGTCTGACACGGCCAAAGTCTCCTTCTTCATCCATTCGGAAACGTGCATATTGCAAAAGAACATGACCATCCATCTTCTGGACCCCTTTTTTAATATCTACACCATCCAGATTCAGATCTTTTTCTGCATCGATCTTCACTCCGTTCATGAATAAGGCATCGATCACTTTTTCAAACGATTTGAAATCGACTTTCGCATAGTATTGACAATTGATTCCAAAATTTTCTACTAAAGTCTGACGCACTAGATCGGCTCCTCCGTATGCATAAGCTGAATTGATCTTATTTTGTCCTACCCCTGGGATCGTAACGAAGCTGTCGCGCATAAAAGAAATCAGTTTCGGTTTATGGGAAGGACCATCCAACTGTAAGACCATGATCGTATCGGCTCGCCCGGCATCTTCTCCGCGTGTATCACTCCCAAGGATCAAAATATTATGCGCACCATTCGTCGCTTTTTGCCCATGAAAGGTTTCTGAAGTCGCTGCCTCTAAGCTTGTGTCATGTTCAGCTACATATTTACCAATAAAAAATGAGATACCTGAATAAAGGATCAAAACAAGCAAAATCGATAGAATGATTTTTTTCCACGATCGCTTTCTTCGAGGTTTCAACGGTTTGTTCTTCTTTTGCCGATTGAAAAATTTTTTATTTTTTTGTTGTTCTTCTGCTCTTGGTGCATCTCTATATATCTGTTGTTCGTGTTGGTTCAAATGTTCAAATGAATGCTGCTCTCTTTCATAAATACGGGTAGCATCTTCCTCATTTTCCATACGCGTTCGTTTTCGTTCTCTTCTAGCAAAAATACTCCCCGTATCCCGCTTCAGAGGTTTCGCCTTCTTATGGATGTCCTTATAGCGATCCATCCGACTCATTGTGGTTCCTCCTCGTTTCTTACTGATAAATAAAGGATACGATAACCAATCGACAAAAGCCTATCATTTTTTGATAATTTAATAAAAAATAACGAAATAAATGCTTCGATACATAAAGAATTACTTTTCTTGAGACCGTTTATGCGAGAATAAAAAATCTTTATCTATTATCCTTTTTTAATCAAACAGCTTTTCAATCACATGGATCGGCATCTTTTCCTTTGTCCATAATTCAAACGCGATTGCTCCTTGGTAGATCAACATGCCAAGTCCATTGTATCCTTTTGCTCCTACTTTTTTTGCTTCTTTTAATAAACGTGTTTCTCTAGGTGCATAAATCAAATCAAAAACCGCTAGATTCTCATGCATCATGTTTATATCTAAGAGCGGTGACTGATCGATTTTCTTGCCCATCCCGATATCTGTTGCATTCACTAGAAGGCAGCTTTCTTTCAAGTCTTTTCTTAATTGATCCGTATCGGCAAAGTCACGAACTTTTACCTTACAAGAAGTTCGATAGCTGAGTTGTTCGAATGTTTCTTTTACTTGAGCGAATGTTTGGTTGTTTCGTTTATAAACTACGATTTCCTTAGCGCCGTCTAACGCCGCTTGAACAGTGACTGCCTTTGCTGCACCTCCAGCGCCCAGTAGAGTCATTTTTTTCTTTTTGACCGAAATCCCAGCTTCTTGCACAGATTGCATGAAGCCCGCACCATCGGTATTATAGCCAATCAAACGACCCTTTTCGTGCACGATCGTATTCACTGCTCCGATCAATTGTGCTTCCTGGCTTACCTCATCCAGATAAGGAATAACCGCTGTTTTATTCGGCATCGAAAGGTTTACACCTAACATATCAAAAGTTCGAATACTTTCGACTGCTTGCTTTAAATTCATTGGGTTTACTTTGAAAGCTAAATATACCGCATCGATGTTGTTTGCTTCAAAAGCAGTATTGTGCATCAATGGAGATAAACTGTGAGAAGCCGGATCAGCAAAGAGCCCAGCTAATTTGGTTTTTCCAGAAATCATCTTATTCCTCCTTTGTTCTTGCTTCAATAAAAAAAGCCACTTAGCGTTTGATACGAAAAAGTACGAAACGTCTAGGTGGAAAGTAGCAAATTCTTTTCTCATCGTTTACTTGTCAGAGCAAAGAATATTCTATTTAATTGTTAAAATCATTGACTACGTGATCCTACAAAACACCCAAATATGTTCAATTGCTTATTGTTTTAAGTATAGGATGAATCAAAGGAAGATGTCAATGAGTTTTCAAGTTCTTTTACTGAAAGGAGAGTTTCTGTCGAAATCAATCCACTACTTCTTCAAAGAACTGCAAAAGGTCGCTCATTGTCAAATGTTGCTTTTCTTTTTCAGAAAGATCCTGAACGATTTTTCCTTTTTGGAGTACGATCAGACGATTTCCGTATTTCAAGGCGTCTTCCATTCGATGCGTGATCATGAGACAAGTCAATTTTTGTTCATTGATCCGCTGATTTGTTAACTGCATTAATGCTTTAGCTGTTTTAGGATCTAAAGCGGCAGTATGTTCATCTAATAACAGTAGTTCAGGAGCCGTGATCGTCGCCATCAGCAAACTTAATGCTTGCCGTTGACCGCCAGATAATTCCCCTGCTGGAGTATCCAAATGTTGTTCTAGGCCATTACCGACTTCTTGACATAGTCTGAAAAAATCTTCTTTTTGATTTTTCAAGTTACGTAAACGGAATTTCCGCTTTTGTCCTCTTTTTTGTGCAAGCAGCAGATTTTCTGCTACAGTCATTCGGGGAGCCGTTCCCATCTTAGGGTCTTGGAAAACCCGAGAAAGAAATCGTGCTCTTTTTTCTTCTGAATCTTTTGTGATCAGCTGATCTTTAAAAGAGATCGATCCTTGACTGAGTTGAAGCGTACCAGCAATCGTATTGAACAATGTGCTTTTTCCAGCACCATTCCCTCCAAGGACAGTGATGAAGTCCCCTTCTCTGATTGTAAGGTTGATTTCATCCAATAGCACTTTCTCTTCATTCATTCCATTGTTTACGACTTTTCTGCCGTTTTTGATTGTCAATATATCTGTCATTACTAGGCCTCCTTCTCAAAACCCGTTTTTAAGTTCAGTGCTTTCTTCAATTGCGGGATCATCAGACAAATAGCTAAGATGATAGCGGAGAACAACTTCAGATAAGTCGTGTCAAACCCTAGTTTGATTACTACTAAGATCAATAGCTGATAAATGATACTGCCGACAACAATAGCAATCAATCTTTCTGCTAGCGTCAATTCTTGGAAAATCACTTCACCGATGATGATGGAAGCAAGACCGATGACGATCACGCCAATCCCTTTATTTACATCTGCATATCCGTCATTCTGGGCAATCAGCGCACCGGATAACGCAATGACACCGTTAGACAAAGTCAAACCTAAAATTTTCATACGATCGGTTTTTATCCCTAACGACCGAGCCATCGTTTCGTTGTCTCCTGTCGCAATATAGCCTTGACCTAAATCTGTATTGAAGAAGAATAGCAGTACAGCAATCAAGATGCCCAAAGAGATGAAGCCAAGAAGGACTGTGTCAAAGTAATCCGGTAACCCAAAGCGATGGAAGCTGTCTTGCAGAATCGGATGATTCAATAAAGAAAGATTTGGTGTTCGCATCACAAACAAAATAACTGAGTTCAATCCTGACATCACTAAAATCCCTGCTAGAATAACCGGTATCTTTCCTTTTGTATAAAGTAACCCTGTAATGAGTCCTGCTACCATACCAGCGCCTACGCCCAATAACGTAGCTAAAATCGGTGCTACCCCATGAGTGATAGCTGTCACACAGACAGCAGCACCTAATGGGAAGGACCCTTCTGTCGTCATATCAGGAAAATCTAAGATCCGATAGGTCATGAAAATCCCTAATCCTAATATTGCCCAAAGCATGCCTTGTGAAATAGCTGATACGATCATTTGTCATCCTCCTTAGATGTTTCTTGTTGCGACTCATCTGTAATGATTTTGGCTTTTTCTTTCATCGATTGGGGAATCGTGATTCCTAAGCGATCAGCCTGAGATTGATTGATCACTGTATCCCCTTGATCAAACGTATAAACAGGCGTCGTTTCCGGTTTTTCTTTTCCGCTCGCAAGTTCTGCCGCCATCTTACCGCTTTGAAGCCCTAATTGATATTGATTGATCCCGATTGTTGCTAGTCCGCCTTGTTCTACCATTGTATCAACAGATGGAATGACGGGGATATTTGCTTTGTTAGCTTCTTTCACCACTGTCTGCATAGCATTGGCAATCGTATTGTCTAATGGAACATAGATAAAATCGACTTGTCGGCTCATCACTTGAACCGTTTGTGCAATCTCATTAGTGGAAGGCACCGCATATTTTACTGCTTCTAACCCTTCTTTTTTTGCAGCTTCTTCCGCTTGTGCGACTTGGTATTTTGAATTATCTTCCGAAGAAGCGTACAAGATCCCGACTTTTTTTGCATTTGGTAACAAATCAGAAGCAAGCTTGATTTGTGAAGCAACAGGTGGCTGATCAGAAACACCTGTCACGTTTCCACCAGGCTTCTCTAAAGAACCAACTAATCCAGCCCCCACAGGATCCGTTACAGCACCTAATACAACGGGGATCGACGAAGTCGTGTTTGCTAATGACTGAGCAGCAGGCGTTGCGATTCCGATCAAAACATCAGGATCGGATTGTACTAGTTGTTGACTCATTGTGGCAAGCTTGCTCTGATCGGCTTGTCCATTTTGAAATTTGATTTCAAGATTTTCTCCTTCTTTTAATCCTTCTTCTTTCAGGCCATCTTTGATCCCTCGATAAATCTCATCTAATGCCGGATGGCTCACATATTGCAATACCCCGACAACTGTTGTTTTTTTTGTTTGGTTCGTCGAAGTACTTTCTTTTTCGCCTGAGGCTTTTCCATAAATAAATGCGCCTGCTAAATAAACTAAAATAATTACTACAACTGTTATTAAACGTTTGTTTTTCATTTTTTTCCTCCTGCAAAGTCAATCTTTTTATTTATTATAATCAGGCAAGTATCCAGTCTACAAAAAAAGACAATGGCCAAAACGGTCATTGTCTTTACACAAAAAACCGCATAGATAGGATCTATGCGGCAGTCAACGTTCATGTCTAGCATAGATACAAGCTTTAGAAATGCACTCTAAAAAGTTGTATCTATGGGAAAGTTTCACCATTAATACAACTTATCTACGCCAGCTGCGCCAATTTTTTTTGTTCTCTGCTGAAATACGTTTTGATAAGTTCATTACAGGTCACCCTTTCCTTAAGAATTGATTTAAGTCTAATCGAATTTTTGAATTTCGTCAACTATATTTTTCATTTTTTTCATTTGTTATTTTGAAGATCAAACATCACTTGTTCTGATAATTAAAAATAGCACTATATAGAGCCACCATTTCATCACGCTAACGACTCAATTAGCAGTCTCGGCATTTGGGGAAGCTGTTCCTGTTCTATCCATTTCTTCTTCTAATTGTTTGATATTGGCTAACGGTAGTCGATTCAGCTCAGGGATCAACTCCTTATCAAAATCAGTTATTCCTCCCTTACCCGCAGTTATCCGATTTGCTTCTTTTCCTCCATCAAAGAAAATAAATGTCACTTCATCCGTTCGTATGTTATATTTTTGTTCCAGTTCATGTACATCATAAACGATCGGATAATAAAAGATCGGTCGATTCAATTCTTCCATAAGCTCAGGATCATTAAAGACATCCAGCACATCCTGATAGGTTTTCCCGTTCGGTTTGCTGAACATCACCGATATCGCTCGGCTTTGTTTGATTTTCTGATCCGCTTGGCTGTAAGCAAAAGGTTTTAATTTACTGGTTGGTATGGATGAATAAACGAGACTATTTACTTGCTCTTCTCGGATTTTTTCCGGCAACAAAAACATCGCAATTGTTAGCAGCAATGATAAGATGAGCAGAAACACAAGACGTCGAAAATACTTCCTTGGATTTTCTGCGAATGACACTGAGAAATGATCATTCATTTCTTGTACTCTCGATTTAACTGCTTCCCAAATAACAAACACCTTCTTTTCTACTTTTTCTCCTATTTTTTATTATACCTAAAAATTTGGATTTCAACGATAGAAACACTGTTTTTTATGTAATTGGTCCAAGTTTTTCTAGACTTTTGATTTACTATTCGGTCAAATTGGTTTTTCTTCTTTTTTTCGTTATAATGAATATACTTATGAAAAGAAATGAGGAATGAACCATGTCCTTTGATGGTGTATTTACCCATGCGATGGTCAACGAATTGCGTGAAACGTTACTATCTGGTCGGATCTCGAAAATCCATCAGCCTTATGAAAATGAAATCGTGCTGGTGATTCGTTCACGCGGCAAAAACCATCGATTATTATTATCTGCGCACCCTAGTTATGCTCGTGTACAGATTACCCAAATCGATTATCAGAATCCTGATAATCCACCTAACTTCGTGATGATGCTTCGAAAGTATTTGGATGGTGCTATTTTAGAAAACATCGAACAAATCGAAAACGATCGAGTGATCCATTTTCACTTTGCTAAGCGCAACGAGTTGGGCGATCTACAGAATATCATATTGATCGTTGAATTAATGGGACGTCATAGCACGATCGTCTTAGTTAATCAAGAAACTGGGAAAATATTGGACGCGATCAAACACATCGGAAGCTCTCAAAACACTTATCGTTCTTTGCTTCCCGGCGTAGAATACATTGCTCCGCCAAAACAAGAGGTCTTGAATCCATTTAGCTCCGATAAAGAAAAAATCTTTCAGCGACTTTCTCAAACTGAACTAGAACCAAAAGCAATCCAACATCAGTTTCAGGGAATCGGTTTCGATACTGCTCAAGAGCTGACCAAGAGATTGCTTGAACGTCCTAATGAAAAAATGGTTGTTTGGCACGAATTTTTCTCATCGATCATCAATCATCCTGTTCCTACTTTTTACGAAACGACAAATAAAGATTTCTTTACACCGATTGTCTACCAGGTATTTTCCGAACAAGCATCTGCTGTGACAACTTATCCAACACTCAGTCAATTATTAGATAGCTATTATCACGAAAAAGCGGAGAAAGATCGGGCAAAACAACAAGGCGGAGAACTGATCCGAAAAATCGAAAATGAACTAAAACGAAATAAAAATAAATTGAAAAAACGTGAACAAACACTCAAAGAATCCGAAAACGCTGAGAATTACCGTAGAGATGGCGAACTACTTACTACCTTTCTGACACAAGTGCCACGTGGCGTAAAAGAAGTTGTTTTACCTAATTATTATGAAGAAAATCGGCCAATCAAAATAGCATTAGATCCGGCGCTGACGCCAAATCAAAATGCACAGAAATATTTCCATCGATACCAAAAGCTGAAGAACGCCGTTAAGTTGATTGGCGAACAAATCCAAGAAGCCAAAGATGAAATCCAATATCTTGAATCTGTCTTGTCTCAACTGGAAATTGCCGGTCCGATGGATATCGAAGCAATCAAAGAAGAATTGACTGCTGAGGGCTATTTGAAAAAGAAGACACAGAAAAAACAAAAGAAAAAGAAACCATCTCAGCCTGATCAATACTTTTCTTCTGACGGAACGCTCATTCTTGTCGGTAAAAACAATCTTCAAAATGACCAGCTGACAATGAAAACAGCTAAGAAAACCGATTATTGGCTCCATGCAAAGAATATCCCTGGTTCGCACGTCATCATCAAAAGTGATCAGCCTTCAGATGAAACAATTACCGAAGCAGCCGAGTTAGCTGCCTATTTTTCAAAATACCGATACTCTGCCCAAGTACCAGTTGATCTTGTACAAGTGAAGCATATCCGCAAGCCAAATGGTGCCAAACCTGGTTACGTCATTTATGAAAATCAGAAAACAGTCATCGTAACACCAGAAGAAGAGAAAATTATAGCTATGAAACAAAACGGGTAATGAATGTATTTTCTTAGAATCATATTTTCGTACTTTTTCATAAAAGCAATCAGTTATAGATTGCTTTCTATAAAAAGAGGGGTTGGGACAAAATTCGTGTCACAACCCCTTATTTCGAATAAACTGTTTTGTTTGGCTGTTCTTTCTACTTAATATCAGTCAGATGTTCCGTCTACTTTTCTTAATTCTGTTGGTCCAGTAACCGAGTAAGCTCTTTGATAAATCTTTGAGCGATTTCACTGAGTGGGCGCTTTGCCGAATAAATGATATAAAATTCATTTAGTTCGCCTTCTGCTAAAGGGATTAACCGCAAGTGCTCACGAATTCCTCCAATCACAATACCAGACCCTGAAGCGTACGCATCAGTTTCAAGAACGATATTCATCAAAGTCCCTCGATCACTGGTATAGATCACTGTTTCTTGATGAGGAATCTCGATAAGGTCTTCATAAAAATACGGAAAATTATTTCCATCCTGTGTAAAACGAACTTGAGGATAAGATAACAATTCTTCTTTTGTGATCTCTGCGTGTGTAGCTAGCGGATGTCCATGCCTTAAAAAAATGTGTGTTTTAAATTTTCCAATGCTGCGGCCACTTAGTTCTCCTTGTTGCAAATATCTTCTGATACCAGCTTGATTATGCTCGTTCATATAAATAATGCCGATTTCACTATGCTGCTCTTTGACTTCTTCGATCACTCTCGCCGTCGTCGTCTCCATGATCCGAAATTGTTTAATTTCATCTTTGAATTCCTCGAGTAGCTGTGCGGTCAAAGGACCTAAGAAATCATAATGCTGGGCAGCGATTGAAAAATTGTCTCTCTTTTCACTCGTTAGATAGTGACTTTCTAATGTATCAAGCTGAACCAAGATTTTTTCGGCACGATTTAAGAAGTCTTGTCCTTCTTCTGTTAAATATGCACCTCGATTCGTTCGAGTAAACAGCGTAATTCCTAACTCAGTCTCTAATTCTTTGATACCAGCTGAAAGACTTGGCTGCGAAACAAACATTTTCTTTGCTGCTTCTCTGAAACTACCATTGTTTGCCACAGCGACCACATATTTCATTTGTTGAATATTCATTCCTCAAACTCCTCGAAATAATAAATTTCTCTTCCATTCAAGGGTTGAATTGGTCGGTTGTTCGGCTGTGCATACTGCCCTTTGAAGGGTAGAAGAAACTCTTGGTTCAATTTTCCTACATGATCCATCACAAACCATTGGATTGGCCCGCTGGTAGGTGGAGTTGTCAATGAACCTACATAATGAAAATGGCTTTTTTTCTCTGGAAAGAAGACATTCGGATTTACCCAGTGTTCATGTTTTTCTAAATTCCATCTCTCTCCGTTTTCTTGATCATAAAACCAACCTTCCTGTTCCATTAACTGATACATGACTCCCACGACCAGATTCTCTTTTTTGCTGTTCATATGAACAAAATGAAATTCAATATCTTCCTGGTTCCCGTCGATGATATGTTCAGATGGTAAGTGGAAATGAATATCTGTCAAATAATAGCGTTCTTTCTTGAACTCTACATAACTGAGTTGATCAAAAGGTACTAAATGAATCGTATTTTTGAATTCCTTGTCAGTAAAGCGTTGCTTTTGATAATGAAACGAAAGTGTATCTCCTTTCATTTTTATTTCTTCACCTTTTGTTAAATGAATAGGTGACT
This sequence comes from Enterococcus sp. C76, assembly GCF_040886985.1. Taxonomy (NCBI): domain Bacteria; kingdom Bacillati; phylum Bacillota; class Bacilli; order Lactobacillales; family Enterococcaceae; genus Enterococcus; species Enterococcus sp. C76. The sequence goes on from NZ_JBFOEY010000005.1 coordinate 156,424, forward strand.
GCAACGGAAATTCTGCACCTCTCGCAAACCAATCACATAAATTCGCCCAATTTTCCGGACCTCTGTCTCCAGAATAGCCCCATTCGACATCCATATTCTTTTTCAACTATACTTCCCCCTGCATCTCATATCGTTTTTATTTTTCTTCTTTCTTTACAATCGTTGAGACAGTTTCTAAAAACGCCTCTTTTCCATAAAATTCCTGGTTCAATAGTTCCGGAAATATTTCTTTAAAGAAATACTGAACAGAAGGCCGATGTTCAAAGCTTTTGATAGTAGTCACTGCCTCAATGAACATCTCCTTGTAAACTTTTTCTGGATTATTTTTGATGATTTCATCAAAAGACTCATAAAGAAGGTCAACCTTATCTGAAATGGCTAATAGTTCTCCTTCTACGGTTTCATCTTTTCCTTCGAACAACCGACGGCGATAAACTTCTTGGAACTCAGCTGGAATCTCTTGGTTGATGAATTCGTCCGTCATCTTTTCTTCAACTGTTTGCAGCATCCCTCTTAATTCTTTGCTTGCATATTTCACTGGTGTTTTGATATCACCAATAAAACGTTCTGTGTAGTCATGATTCAGTGATTTTTCATAGAGCAGTTTCCAATCGATTGGCTGCCCATTTGCTTCTTCAATATCTCCCAGAACTTGCGCAATGGACGCGACACGATACGAATGTGCTGCAACTGTATGCTCCGTATATTTAAAAAAACCAGGTGCCCTTGTGATCGTCTCTAAATTGTTCAATCCTAAAATAAATTCATTCAATCCCATAAAAGTTACCTCCCTTTGAGATTTCTTTTTCCGAATATCATATCATTAAATAACTGACATTCGCAACATTTCCGCTCTTTTCCATTTTCGCAACAGCTCGCTTACCAAAAAATAGAGAAAATCTCGATAGAATAGAGTGCAGAGAAGAGATTATTCTCTTCTCTCTGCTAACCAGTCTTAGCAAAATAAATTTTGCAAAAATCAAAAACTGATTACGATAGAAATTTCTTTTCATACCTGATGAAAAGATGCTTCCCGCAATCAGTTTTTGGATTGTTTTTATATCGATTGATAGCCATTTTTTCTCACAATCAATTAATTATATGCTTAAGATTCTTGTTCAAAAATTTCACGAAATTTCGGAGCATTTAAATCTTTTTCGGAGAGTTGAATCAATCTATATCGTAAGTTTCGATTATTTGGATGATATCATTCAACTCATCAATCACGATATCTGCTTGTGCCTGATCAAGGGGCAGATCTTGCTTTAATGCAATCGTATATAAATTAGCTGCTTTTGCTGATGCAATACCAACAGGAGAATCTTCTACTGCGATGCAATGTCTACCATCCAATGCATTTACTGCGATTTGATAAATTTCTGGATGTGGTTTGCTTTTAGATAGCTTTTCCCCTGAAATGACAAAATCGAAGTATGGTGCTAAAGCATTCTGTGTCAGCATTTTGTCGATTTCTCTTTGCGGAGAAGAAGAAGCAAGAGCAATTTTGATACTTTTCTTTTTTAAATAATCCAAGATGTCTTCCGCACCCTTTCGCAGTGCTGTTTTAAAGTCAATAGGATGTTTTTCCCGGTACGCAAGGTATTCTTTTTTAAGATCAGCTCGTTGGTCTTTTTCTGAGACCAATACTTCCCAAATCCCATTTTCTGTCAGTCCAACGAAATCCAACTTATTCGTCGAACCTGGTAGGATGTTTTTTTCTTTGAAAAATTGCATACGTCGATCAAAATAAAAGTTTTCTGAGTCAATTAAGACACCATCCATATCAAAAATCATGCCTAAATTCACAAACCTTCCTCCTATCCATAAATAATTTCATGAATCAGTCGTAACTCCAACGTGGAAATCTTGATAGTATACTCACTCTCTATCTCGAAAAAGGCACGATGAATCTGTTCCATTTCTGCCCCTGCTTGAGTCGTATATTCCTCTATATCTTCTTGTTCATCCACACTTTCTTTCCTTAAAATTCGTTCAATCATACAGCAGCAATGTAGGTATAGTAAAAACAACTTACTATTAGATAGAGTGATCTCTAAGGTTTCCTCAGCTACGGATACAGCACTTTGCACTAAACGCAACAGTTTGGTTGCGTCCAAAATCGTTAAATTCTCGATGATTTTATTAATTGAAAAACTGAACATCAGCTGTTCTTTTAAATCTTTATCACGTATGTCAAAATAATCTTGTAGAATTGAAATGAACTTCTCAACATCTTCACCGTTAATTAAATGATCAAGACCAATATAAGGAACCTGTTCGATTTTGGGATCTTCTGTTCCTACAATCATCAATACTTCATATATCTGGAAAGGATCCTCATACATTTTATTTTTTTGCAATTTTTTGTAATCATACGGAATAATCGTCAATTCTTTGCAATGATTTTCTAAACAAGATTCCAAAATCTCTTGTATTTGAGTAGCTGAACCTATTCCGGTGTAACAGCAAGTTAAGATTGCCTGTGTTTTTTCTTTTTTTGGTAGTATTAGTTGTTTTTTTACTTTGTTTTCTATATCGATTTTTTGGCTGATTTCTGCGATAGACATTTGTCTTTGAATCAACTGCCCAATCTCCAATACAAGAGGCGTAGAGACATAATCGATAATCAGCAGTGGACCACGTATTTTATCTGCTAGCTTTTTTCCGATTTCGTTCAACGACCCCATATCTACTAATAAAATCAACCCGGCGTCCGTTTGATGATCATTGATAAAGCGAATGACTTGTTCTTCTACTTTAGCTAACGTGATATTGATTGGCATATCATAAGCTTGAAAGATATTCTGCTTCAGCATCCGATTGCCTACGTTCGCCATACTGCTAGCAGTAGAATAACCATGAGCTAAAATGATACTCTTGATTTTCTTTTCTCCTAGCGTGATCTGCAGCCCATGAAAATAAAAGGAAATAAAAATCAAATCTTCCTCTTTAAAATCTTGATCTAATTGTCGAGAAATATGTCCTAGTACTTTTTTAGCATACCAATAAGAAGTATCTATGGAACTCGAAACCAATTCTAACAACTTGTCTTTGACACTTTGCCATTCATGGTTTTCTGCAATCATATCTGTGTTGTTTTTATGGTAGAGATACTGTGCCAGGGCAATCACACGATTACCATCTTGTTCCAATCCGTAGTTTTCATGCATCCAATCAAAAGTTTCTCGTATCTGATAGGTTAGTACAGAATAAAATGATTCTTCTTTCGAATAACTATCTTTAAAAATAAACTCGTCCATCAAATGATTGATTCGATTTACCGTATGATCAATAAAATCTTTGATCATTAATTCTTGCTTTTCAACTTTTTGATACATTTGCACTATTTTTTCAAATAACTGCCTGATTTGCCTGACTTCTGAAGATTCTAAAAAGACTTGATTAGCTGTATGCGGCAAATATTGGCGGTCTGGTAAAGCTTTAATCGTTTTTTTCAGCTGCTCTTTTAGCTGCATGGTATTTTCAGTTGGAAGATCCTTCAAACGAACTCGAATAGACAGACTATTTTGATTTTTGGCGTACGCACTACCGCAGACATATTTCACGATGTTCTTTATCTTCCCTACATTGCCTTCTAGGTCACTATTAAGCAAAAAGTCCACTAGTTGATAACTTACATCGATGCGTTTTGACAAAATATTCGCTTCATTAATAAAAAATGTGTCTATCAGTTGCATACGCTCTGATTGCGGACGACGTTCATAATTCGGCAACATGACAATCACTGGCAAACGGCGAATAAATGTCGGCAAAAATGTTTGATAGACATTCTCAGTTGTTGCAAATATCATACGGACGTTTGCTTTATGTCTGATTGCATTGTCCCCCATCGGTGAAATTTCTCCTGTATCCATAAATGTAAAAAGCTTTTCTTGCCCTTCATCACTTAAGCGGTGTACCTCATCCAAAAATAATACGCCATTATCAGCTTTTTCTATCAATCCAATATGTTCTTTTTCCGCTCCAGTAAATGCTCCTTTGACATGTCCAAACAAAGCAGAAGACAAGAGTTCAGGATTGTTGAAATATTGGGCACAATTATAAGAGATAAACGGAGCATCTTTTGGGATGACCTTTTCTGCTACAGCATATTCATAGATTTTTTCTGCTAAAAATGTTTTCCCTGAACCGCTATTGCCTGATAAAAGAATAGGCAACCCATTCCCAGGATAAAGTACTGCTGTCTTTATTTGATCAACTGCTTCTCTTAAGCTGCCATTTGCTCCAATCACCGTTTCTAATGCATTGGCTTTTTCTGCTGCAAATAAGTCTTCCCAAGTTTCATATTCAGATTCTCTGTGGAAAATGCCAAGTTCAGCTAAAGTTTCAACATGTAAAAAAGAGACGGGGTAACTCTTGACCTTGACCAATATTCCTTCTTTCATTCCTTGATTTAAGTAGAAGCTTGTTGTACTTCGATTCAAACCGACATTTTCGCTAATTGATAAAGCTGAAAAATCTTCTGCATGATGCTCACTGTAATTTTTTGTCAGCTCTTTTAAATATTTTTCTACTTTTTTGTTCATGATCAACACCACCCAATTTACTCTTGCTCAATCAATTGTACGAGAATAAGAAACCCTTTTCAATGCATGGGAAGAAAAGCCGAGGCATTTGGCCTCAGCTCTAGTTTAATACTCTAATTTCCACATATAACGACGCTTTGTCAGCGGATGTTGGCGTACTTCAGCTAATTCTTCTGCATAGACGCGGAATACTGCTGTGATGACGAATGGATTGAAGTAATCAAGAACCTCTTTCGCAATGTGGGCAGACAGTCCCCAATCCAGTGCATCTACGATTTCTATTTTTGCATCAAAACGATTCAAAAAGGTCAGTGCTCGGGCATCCATTTGACGCGTACGACCATCATTCATCAATAAGATAAATGGTACGTCTTTGTCCGTGATTTCAAATGGACCATGGAAAAATTCACCAGAATGGAAAGTACCAGAGTGAATCCATTGCATCTCCATCATTAAACAAATAGAAGTGGAATACGCAACTTCATGAGTCGCTCCTGAACTCATAACATATATCACCTTTTCATTTTTGAAACGTTCGGCGAATTTTTTTGCTTGTAGACGTGCTCCCTTTGCACTTTCTTGCGACAAATCATAAATTTTGTCGAAACCATCCATCATCTTATCGTAGTCTTTATACCCTTCGATCTGATTTAGTAGTTCAACTGCAAGTTCTAAGCAGTAACCTGTTTTTTCTAGTTTTGCTGCGTAATCTTCTGTGAAACGATGATAAATCACATAGTCTGCGTCTTTCGTTAACGGAGAATCTACGCTATGTGTTAAACTAATAACTGTGGCACCTTGTTCTTTCGCTACTGCGTTAGCTTGAACAGTTTCAGGAGTCGTACCTCCCAATGAAGCTGAAATAACTACAGTATGATCGTTGATCGAGCGAGGTGTCGCATAATTGAATTCATTTGCCGTAAAGTGGCTGATACGTAATTTGTTTGCGTTTTGTTCTAAAAAATATTTTGCTGGATATAGATCTGCTTTCGATGCACCACAGCCGACAAATACGATGGACTCCACCTCTTTGTTCGCGATGATTTCTTTGACGATATCTTTTGGACTTAATGTTGAATTCATGTTTGAATTCCTCCTCATACTATTTATTTTTAACCTAAATTAGGTTGGTCCCTTAATTAAAAATCCCGCATAAACTTAGTAAAACACCACCAGCGATACAAATAGTGAGCATCAAACCGGTCCGAACTTTCTTTTGCAACAACCAATACATAAAAAATGTCAGCCCTAAAGGAATCAACTGGGGCATGATATTATCTAAAACATCCTGTAAAACAAACGCTTTGCCGAATCTTAGCGGCGTGGTGATTCCAATCATGCTAGCAATCATAGCTCCAATGACCATCAAACCGATAATCGTACAAACATACATCACTTTATCCATCAGCCCTTCTTGATACAGTTTCGCTAAATATTTATTCCCAGTATTATAACCAATTTTTCCGCCATAATATGTAACGAAAAAGGACGGAATGAAGGAGATGATAATGGCCAAGATAGGGCCTAAGATACTACCTTGCTGAGCGAGATTGATTCCAAAGCCAAAGGCTAAAACACGTATGGTTCCTTGGAAGAAAGAGTCTCCGATTCCTGACAAAGGGCCCATAAGCGAAGTCTTCAAAGCACTGATGGTTTCCGGATTGAAATTCTCTTGATCTTCGGCATATTGTTCTTCCATAGATGCTGCTAGTCCTAAAACGAATGAACTTGTTTGCGGCGTACAATTGTAGTAAGCCATGTGCCGCTCATAAGCATCGATTTTCTTTTGTTTGTCTTCTGGCTTGTCATAGATTTTATCAATGATTGGTGCGATCCCATACATAAACCCCATATTCATTTGTCGTTCGTAATTCCACGAAGCTTGTATTGCCCACGAACGCCAGAAAAATTGCCAATACTTCCAACTATTTTGATCTTTCTTAGTCATAAAAAAACTCCTTTCTATAAATCATCTAAAGGATCAGGTTCGCTTACAGCTGTCCTATTATCTTTACCATTGAATTTGACTTGTGCCATCACAAAGGCCACAATGCAAGCAAAAGCTGCGATACCTGTGATGCTTAATCCCGAGTAAGCTGTGATTAGAAAACCAAGTAATAAAAACGGGATCATTTTTTTCGTCAACATCGTTTGTAACAACAAAGCAAAACCATATGCTGGTAAAATTTTGCTTGCTAAAGTCAGACCATTTGTCAACCATACTGGGATACTGCTCACGATATTTTTCACTAAATCTGTTCCAAAGTAAACAGCTAAAAAGATAGGGATAAAATACATTAGTGAATATAAGACTGTACCATAGATTATGTGGATCCGTCGTGCTCTGCTGAACTTTCCTTCATTGATTAAATTATCTGCCCAATGTGTCAGATTTGAGAGTACCGTCCGCATCAATATTCCAAGCATTTGTCCTAACACAGAGATTGGAATGGCAATAGTCAGAGCAGTTTCAGCATTGGAGCCAGATAGAATAGCAAAAGCTGTAGCAATAATGGACGCCATATTCATATCCGGTGGCGCTGCTGCTCCGATATTTACCAGACCAAGCGACATCAATTCCAGAGAAGCACCAACCAATAAACCTTTTTCCAAGTCACCTAATACTAACCCAACTAACGTACTCACGATTAAAGGCCGTTCAAAATTCATCCTCCCTAGTAGTCTAGAGTCCAAGATACACATGATTCCGACCAGACCTAAGGCAATCGATTGAAACAACATAACGTAAACTCCTTTCTTTTTAAATCATTGTATTCAAATCCTCTTTTTTTGAGGTTGGAACCTGTTGCATGAACTGTTTGATGCCCATTGATTTTAGTACTTTCGCATCTTCTATCTCATTTTCAGTCAAGAAGATAGCATTACTGAATTGTTTTGATCCTTCTTTTTTTATGATGCCTCCGTAATTGATTTCCTTAACGTTTGAGTAACTTTCGCAAAACTGACGAACATCCTTGGTATTTCCAAAGATCATCATGATGTTTTCGCTCAATGCTTCTATTTTAGATATTTTTGTCAATGTATTTTCAACGGTAAATATATTGAGTTTGATTCCTTGAGGTTTTGATAGTTCTAAAGACATTTTTTTAAATTCATCATTGGCTGCTTCATCATTCACCACCAGAATTCGGTTGATTTGCAAAGATTTACTCCAAGAAAACACCACTTGTCCATGCAACAATCGGTGATCGATACGAATGAACTTGATCATAGATCATCTCCTCCTTCATTTGATTTTTTTAGTAATCGATTGCAATCAATCAATGACTGCCGACTTTCTTCGATAATCAATTCTAAATCTGCAGCAGCAATTGGGTTAACTTGCGTGGCGATTGAAATCACTAAGGGTAGATTCATTCCTGTGATCAAGCGTATTGCTGGCTCTTTCTTTAACAGTCCTATCATTTCATTATTGACACTTCCTCCTAAGATATCTGTGAGAATAAATAGATTTTCTTTGCCTAATTTTGAAACTATACTTTGTATTTGTTGTTCTATCGGCTCATCTTCATCTCGATAAGCTGATAATGCATAAATATTAGTGGCAGGCCCCAAGATCATTTCAGCTGTTTGTTTTAGACCTTGAGATAATGCGCCGTGACTAGCTAGAATAATCGTATTCATTTTTATTTCCTCCTCGCTGACAGTTTTATATAAAGCAAATATCGTGCCAACTTCTGTTAAGCCTGTAAAATCAATAGTTACAACTATTTCCCAACACTTTTATCATTTACTGATAAGTGTTCAATCGATTTTATAAAAGTGTTGAACTGCTTTTCTACATATATAAAACAAAAATAGCCCCTTGACTGTGTGATAGAAACACAGTCGAGGGGCTGTTTTTGACTCGTTGAAGTCGTTCATACTTTGTGTAATCAATGCTATTGAAGATAAGGCATATGTATCTTATGGATATATTTCCTCATCCAAATCATCCATGCAGGATTATGAAAAAAATGAGCGTGAGACAAAAGTAAAGAACACTTTTGTCTCACGCTCTAAACACGTATAAACGGCGGAAGCAGAAGCAACTCCTCGAAAATAAGCTGAAATTCACAAAAATTTGAAAAGCAATTTTCCTGAATTCATTCTTATTTCTTGGAGTTAAACGCTTCTGTCCCAGCCTCTAAAAATATAACGGTGTAGAGAAATGGTAATTTAGAAATATTCAAAATAACATAGCTTTATTTTTTCAATTATCTAAGTGTTTTTGTACTTAAGACTGCCAATTTTCAGGATCTTTTTTCCATTCTTTTAGCAGAGTTAATTCTTGCTCATCGATATAACGATCTTCTAAAGCTGCTTCGATCAATACAGAGTAATTGGTCAACGTCATAAGAGGGATTTCGGCTTTTTCGAAATTTGCTTTTCCTTTTGGCAACTCATACGTAAAGATAGCTGCAACACCAAGGATATCTGCACCTTCTCTTTTCGCTGCTTCAGCTGCTTCCAAGACGCTGCCTCCTGTAGAAATCAGATCCTCGATCACAACCATCTTCTGGCCTTCAACTATACGCCCTTCGATTTGATTGCCTTTCCCATGATCTTTCGCCTTACTTCGAATATAGACCATTGGCAAGTCTAATATTTCCGCTACCCATGCAGCATGAGGGATTCCTGCCGTTGCAGTTCCAGCAATTACTTGTACTTCAGGGAAAGCTTCTTTGATTTTGCTTGCTAAGCCTTTTGCGATCTCTTTTCGGACTTTTGGATAGCTCATCGTGATTCGGTTATCACAGTAAATGGGGCTTTTGATTCCACTTGCCCAAGTAAAAGGATCACTTGGATTTAAAAATACTGCTTCAATCTCTAATAGATCTTTTGCGATACTTTGTTCTACATTCATTTTAGGTTGGCTCCATTCTGTTTGAATCGTTCGGTATGCTTCATAAGGATCAGTTGCTTGTGTGATTGGTCGTCCCACAACGATGAAAGTTGAGCCAATCTCTCTTGCTTGAGAAGGTGTGACTACTCTTGTCTGATCTCCTGCGACTGTTCCTTCTGGTCTTATCCCTGGAGTTAAGCAAACAAATTCATCTCCCGCCGTTTCTTTGATCGCTTCTACTTCCCAAGCAGAAGAAACCACACCATCTAATCCTGCTTTTTTGGCACAGTTAGCGTAATGGATCACACTTTTTTCTAAAGGAACTTCGATTAGTTGATCTGCATGCATCTCCTCTTCACTTGTAGAGGTAAGTTGAGTGATAGCTAGAAGTAGCGGACGTTTCCCGCCTTCTGGCGTTCCTTCTTCTAATCCACGCATTGCCGCCTCCATCATGCGAATACCGCCAGCTGCATGAACACATGTGACATCAACACCAAGCTTTGCCAGTCCCCGCATTGCTTTTTCGACCGTATTCGGAATATCGTGAAGTTTCAGATCTAAAAACACATCGTGACCAGCATCTTTTAGATAACGTACGATTTCAGGTCCTTCTTGGTAGAACAATTCCATTCCGATTTTCACAAACAATTTTTCTTCTTCTGGGAAAAAACGAAGAAAGTCTTCTACTTCTTGCCAAGTTGAAAAATCTAATGCAATGATTGGTCGGTGGTTTAGTTGGTTCATCGTTCACGTTCCTCTCTCACTTCTTTGATTAATCTTTCCAGTGACTCAATACCTAGTTCGCTCATTCGCACTGGGAGCTCTTTGATTAGTTTAGGACAGATATAGGGGTCGGTGAAATTCGCAGTCCCTATAGCTACAGCGCTTGCTCCAGCCATAAACATCTCAAGAACATCGTCCACTGTCTGCACGCCGCCCATCCCAATGATTGGAAGATTGGATATACTTGCCACTTGATGAATCAAACGGATAGCGACAGGCTTGATTGCTGGTCCGGATAGTCCACCTGTTTGATTGGCTAAAATCGGTTTTCTTGTCTTAAGGTCAATCCGCATACCAAGTAGTGTATTGATCATTGTAAATCCATCTGCCCCTCCAGCTTCGATTGCCTGAGCGATTGGAACGATGTCTGTCACATTGGGGGATAGTTTGACATAGACAGGAACAGAAGCAACTTTCTTTACTGCTTGTGTTAATTGAAAAGCAACATCAGGATCTGTTCCAAAAGCGATACCGCCATGCTTGACATTTGGACAGGAAATATTCAGCTCGATTGCTTTCACATTTGGCGCTTCGCCGATTTTGCTACAAACTTCTACATAGTCTTCTTCGCAAGCACCAGCGACATTTGCGATGATGGGTAACTCATTGTACTCCTCTAATTCTGGAAGAAGTTTATGCATAACAACGTCTAGACCAGGATTTTGTAACCCAATCGCATTCAACATGCCCGATGGTGTTTCCGCCACTCTCGGTGTAGGATTGCCAAAGCGAGCATTTGGAGTCGTTGCCTTGACCATGATCGAACCAAGCTGATTCAAATCATAGTATTTTCCGTATTCTTTGCCAAAACCGAAACAGCCGCTTGCCGGCATGATAGGATTTTTTAATTCTAGGCCAGGAAGTTTGACCGCTAAAGGATTCTCATTCATATAATTACCTCTCCTATTTTAAAAATCGGTCCTTCGTCACAAACTTTCACACTTTTTGTTCCTGTTTCATCTTCCGGCGTATGACAAACGCAAGCATAGCAAGCTCCTATCCCACATGCCATGCGGGATTCTAATGATAACTGGACATTTTGATGCGAAGAAAACAGCTGTTCCACTGTCTTCAATAACCCGTTGGAACCACATGCAAAAACAGCTGTAGGTTTCGTCTTCGTTCCTAACAATAAATTACCGACATTTCCGTGCATACCGTATGTTCCATCGTCAGTAGCGATTCTTGTTTCTCCTAGACGATTAAATTCTTTTTCATAATAAACGACTTCATGTGTGGCAAAACCTAAAAAGTGCGTTGGTTTGATCCCTTTTTTGACTAACTGCTTTGATAACTCATACAGGGGAGGGACACCGATTCCTCCACCGATTATAAATACTTCGTCTCCTGTATGAAGACCAGATAAATCAAAACCATTACCTAAAGGACCCATGACATCTAAATGGTCTCCGGCAGAAAGAGTAGAGAAGACGCTAGTCCCCTCACCTTCCACCCGATAGATAATACGGCAAGTATTTGTCTCGTGATCGATATGATTCAAGCTAATCGGTCGGCGTAGCAGCAAGTCTGCACGCGGCACGAGGATATGCAAGAACTGTCCTGGTTGCTGCATTTCTTTTACTAGATCACCTTTTAATGTCATTTCAAAAATCTTTGGTGCCAGCTGTTTTTGCTGAACGATTTCCATCATTTCTTGTTTCATCTGTCCCCTCCTGTAACGGATTTTCTTCTTTCGGTCTTAACATGTGTACACCGTTAAATAGGGTTGGTTGAAAATGCACGGGATTCCATCACTCGAACGATTGCATCTGCTGTGTCTAAAGAAGTAAACAACGGAATACCATGTTCAACTGCTTCTCTTCGGATAATGAAGCCGTCTTTAGAAGCATTTCCCCGATCTTTATCAATCGTATTGACAACCACTTGTGTTTTACCATCTCGTATCAAGTCAACTACATTTTTTTCTGCTGCTTCCTCAGAAATTTTCGCAACTGTTTCAACGACCAAACCATGTTTTTCGAAATAGGCAGCTGTATGTTTCGTTCCTATCAGACTATAGCCGATTTCTGTAAAACGTTTAGCTAACTCTAGTGCTTCTTCTTTTGTTTCATCCGCAATCGTAAACAATACGGCTCCATATTCAGGCAAGTGTAATCCAGAAGCTTCGAATGCCTTGTACAAAGCTTTGTCTAATTGTCTGTCAGACCCCATTACTTCTCCAGTCGATTTCATTTCAGGCCCTAAGTAAGTATCGACTTTCTGCAATTTAGTAAAAGAAAAGACGGGCGCTTTAACATGGACTTCTTTTGTTTCCTTATAAAGTCCGTTTTCATAACCAAGTGTCTTTAATTTCTCTCCCAAAATAGCTTTCGTCGCAATTTGTGCCATTGGAATTCCTGTCACCTTACTTAAGAATGGAACAGTCCGACTTGCTCGAGGATTGACTTCGATCACATAAACCTCATTTTCATGGATGACGAACTGGATATTCATCATCCCGACACAGTTCAAACCTAATGCTAAACGGATCGTGTAGTCTTCAATCGTTTTCTTGATCGATTCAGATAATGTTTGAGGTGGATACACAGCCATTGAATCCCCTGAATGGACACCGGCACGCTCAATATGCTCCATGATCCCTGGGATGAGTACTGTTTCACCGTCACAAATCGCATCCACTTCGCATTCACCACCAAGCAAATAGCGGTCCACTAGTACTGGATGTTCTGGAGAAGCTTTCACAGCATGCTCCATGTAGTCTTCTAAATCTCGCTGATTTTCAACGATTTCCATCGCACGCCCGCCTAATACATAGCTTGGACGAACAAGAACTGGATAACCAATTCTCGAAGCGATAACCACGGCTTCTTCTTTACTTGTAGCAGTATCCCCTAAAGGTTGAGGAATACCCAACTCTTTCAGCGCTTGCTCGAATAAATCACGATTTTCCGCACGATCCAAGTCTTCGATCGCTGTCCCTAAGATTTTTACACCAGCAGCAGTCAAAGGTTCGGCTAAGTTGATTGCTGTCTGACCACCGAATTGAACGATTACCCCTATCGGCTGTTCTAGCTCGATCACATTCATCACATCTTCGAAGGTCAATGGCTCAAAATATAATTTATCCGAAATAGAAAAGTCAGTAGAAACTGTTTCCGGATTGCTGTTCATGATGATTGCCTCGTATCCTGCCTGCTGGATTGCTTTGACAGAATGCACAGTCGCATAGTCAAATTCAACTCCTTGTCCGATACGGATAGGACCAGATCCCAGTACTAGAACTGAGGGCTTTTCTGATCGTGAACTTTCATTTTCATATTCATAGGAACTATAAAAATAAGGCGTTTTTGATTCGAATTCCGCTGCACAAGTGTCAACCATTTTATATACAGGAATCAAATCATTTTCTTTTCTCATCTGGCGAACGGCTTCTTCGCTTATTTCCCACAGCTCCGCCACTTTTTTGTCTGTAAAACCGTTTTGTTTCGCTGTTTTCAATATCCTGTCATCCAACGGCTGCTGTTTCAACTGCTGTTCGATTTCTACGATATGCAACAGTTTATCTAAAAAGAATAAATCGATTTTTGTCAAATCTGCCAATTCTTCTATGGTGTACCCTCTTCTAATAGCTTCAGCTACATAAAACAGACGATCATCTTGTGCTCGAACCACTTTTTGGATTAGATCATCATCCGTGATGTCTGCCAAGTCAGGAAGTTCAATATGGTGTGTACCGATTTCTAAAGAACGCACAGCTTTCAATAAAGACTCTTCGATATTCCGACCGATAGCCATCACTTCACCAGTTGCTTTCATCTGCGTGCCTAAAAGCCGTTCTCCGTTTTCAAACTTATCAAACGGCCAGCGAGGAATTTTAGCTACAACATAATCTAATGCAGGTTCAAATTCTGCAAAAGTCGTTCCTGTGACAGGATTTTTCATTTCGTCTAATGTTAATCCAAGCGCTATTTTAGCAGCTAGCTTAGCGATCGGATAGCCAGTCGCCTTACTTGCTAACGCCGATGAACGAGAAACACGCGGATTGACTTCAATCACATAATAATTAAAGCTATGTGGATCAAGAGCAAGTTGGACGTTACAGCCTCCTTCGATCTTAAGTGCTCGAATAATCGAAAGAGAAGCATCACGAAGCATTTGATATTCATGGTCAGACAATGTCTGGCTAGGAGCAAATACGATAGAATCACCTGTATGGATACCCACTGGGTCAAAATTTTCCATATTGCAGACAACGATTGCATTATCAGCCGAATCTCTCATCACTTCATATTCAATTTCTTTAAAACCCGCAATACTTCGTTCAATCAAACATTGGGTAGCTGGGGAAAGACTTAATCCATTTTCTGAGACTGTTCGTAATTCTTCTTCATTTTCACACATGCCTCCACCAGTCCCACCTAAAGTAAAGGCTGGACGAACGATGACGGGATAGCCGATTTTATTTGCAAACGCTACAGCTTCTTCTACTGTATTGACGATTTCAGACTCGGGGATCGGCTGATTCAATTCTTTCATCAACTGTTTGAATAGATCACGGTCTTCTGCTTGATCAATCGCAGAAAGCTTCGTTCCTAGAAGTTCTATGTTCAATTCTTCTAAAATACCAGATGCTGCCAGCTCCATTGCCATATTGAGGCCTGTCTGTCCGCCTAAAGTTGGAAGGAGAGCATCTGGACGCTCTTTTCGAAGAATCCTTGATACAAATTCAAGTGTGATCGGTTCGATATATACTTGATCTGCCACTTCTTTGTCCGTCATGATCGTCGCAGGATTAGAATTTACTAAAACCACTTCATATCCTTCTTCTTTTAAGGCAAGACAAGCTTGTGTTCCTGCGTAGTCAAATTCTGCGGCTTGACCAATGATGATCGGACCAGATCCAATCACCATAATTTTCTTGATATCTGTACGTTTCGGCATCTGTTTACTGCTCCTTTCCTGCATCCATCATTTCCATAAATTCATCAAATAAATGTAGTGCATCATGCGGACCAGGGGCAGCATCTGGATGAAACTGCACACTGAAAGCGGGATAATCTCTGTGTTTGACTCCTTCTACTGTTCCGTCATTCACTTCTACATGGGTTACGATGAGTTTTTCTGGATCAATCGTGGCTTCATCGACTGCATAGCCATGATTTTGAGAAGTAAAATCAATTCTTCCGGTCGCTACTTCTCGGACTGGATGATTTAATCCTCGATGTCCGAATTTCATTTTATAGGTATCTGCACCGTTGGCTAAAGCAAATAACTGGTGGCCAAGACAAATACCAAAAATCGGTACTTTTCCTTGGATTTTTTTGATCATTTCGATTGCTTCTGGCACATCTTTTGGATCACCAGGTCCATTCGTCAGCATGACTCCGTCTGGTGATAGCGCTAAAATCGTCTCGGCATCTGTGTTATAGGGAAGTACTGTAAGGTTACAGTTTCTTTTACTCAATTCTCGTAAAATACTATGTTTCAAGCCGAAGTCAATGACGATGACTTTCCGTCCTGTGCCTGGACTTGGATAGGGTTTGTTAGTGGAGACTTGCTGCACTTGATTGGTTGCTAGAACGGTTGCTTTCAGCTGATCAAATGCATGTTCGAAGGAATCTCCAGCATCAACGATACTTGCTTTCATCGTTCCGACTTCACGGATTTTACGAGTAAGGGCGCGCGTATCGATACCTGATATTCCAGGAATCCCTTTTTGTTTCAAAAATGAATCTAGCGTCATTTGGTTTCGCCAGTTTGAAGCTACACGCGCGTGCTCTTTTACTACTACTCCTTTGCATGTTGGAGAAATCGATTCATAATCATCTCTATTTACCCCATAATTGCCCACCATAGGATAGGTAAATGTAATGATTTGACCGTTGAAACTTTGATCGGTGATGGTTTCTTGATAACCAGTCATGCTTGTTGTAAAAACGATTTCTCCGAAGACATTTGCATCCGCGCCGAAAGCTTTTCCTTCGAAAACTGTTCCATCTTCTAATATAAGCAAACGTTCCATACTTTTATTCTCCCTTCTGCCACACAAGTTTTCCGTTGACAAAAGTCATTTGTGTTTCGCCTTTTACTTTCCAGCCGATAAAAGGTGTATTTTCCCCTTTTGATAAAAAGTCTTCTTTATCGATCGTGCAAGTTTTTGTAATATCAAAAATTGCTACATCAGCGGGTGCGCCGACTGTCAGCGTTCCTGCATTCAAACCAAAAATCTCAGCCGGTTTAACTGCCAACCAATTGATTACTTGTTCCAATGTGAATTGTCCAGTTTCTACAAAATGAGTGTAAATCAGTTGGAATGCTGTTTCGCTTCCTACGATGCCAAATGGTGATTTCATGAAGCTTTGGCTTTTTTCTTCTAATCCATGCGGGGCATGATCTGTAGCGATACAATCGATTGTGCCGTCAAGCAAACCTTCGATCAAGGCCTCCCTGTCCTCCCGTCCTCTTAGCGGTGGATTCATTTTCCAAAAGCCGAAATCTTCGGGAATATCTTCGTCGATCAAAATAAGATGATGGGGCGAAACTTCCGCTGTTACTTGGATTCCTGCTTTTTTTGCGTCTCTGATTACTCGGACACTCTCTTTAGTAGATACGTGGCACACATGGTAATGAACACCAGTTGCTTCAGCTAGCAACAGATCTCTAGCGATTTGAGAAGACTCGGTTACACTTAAGATTCCGGGAAGACCAAGTTCTTCTGCCTTCTTGCCAGCGTGCATAACACCGCCAAATAATAAAGATTCGTCTTCTGTATGGGCTACTAGTGCTTTATTGTTTTTCGCAGCTTCTTTCATAGCCAGATACATCGTTCCAGCCGTTTGGACACCTACACCGTCATTTGTGAAAGCAAAAGCACCTTCTTCAATCAGTGCTTCTTGATCAACTAATTTCTCACTTCGCAGATTTTCTGTGATTGGCGCATACTGTAATACCTTCACAACTGCGTCTTTTCTAATGATGTCATATACTTGTTTCAGCTTTTCTGCCGTATCAGGTACAGGATTTAAATTTGGCATCGCGCATACAGTAGTAAAACCACCACGTGCAGCTGAGCGAGTTCCAGCTTCGATCGTCTCCTTGTATGTAAATCCTGGCTCTCTCAAATGGACATGGACGTCCACTAAACCAGGTGTGATCAATTGTTCCTTTGCATCAAACACTTCATCAAATTCGGCTTCTGAGAATCCTGTACCGATTGCTTTGATTCGCCCATCTTCTATCCAAATTTCTGCTGGTATCGTCATATTTTTTCGTGTATTGATCTGACCGTTTTTAATGAGTGTTTTCATTTTTTCATCCTCCTATAATTACGCTTTTCCATTTAGCACTGCTTCTAAGATTGCCATTCTGACAAAGACACCATTGCTCATTTGTTGAACGATTCGTGACTGTAATCCTTCCACTAATGAATCAGCTAATTCCACATCGCGGTTAACTGGTGCTGGGTGCATAATGATCGCATGTTTTTGCAGCTTCTTCGCACGTTCAACTGTTAAACCATATTCCTGATGGTAGCCTTCTTTTGAGAAGCTTTCTTTTCCATCATGGCGTTCGTGTTGCACTCGAAGCATCATCATGACATCAACTTGATCTAGCAGTTCGTCCAATGGCATATAATGTCCGTATACTTCGAACTCCTCATCGTACCATTCTCTAGGACCTGAGAAGAATACTTGTGCACCTAAGCGTTTTAACATCTGCATATTGGATTTCGCTACCCGAGAGTGAGTGATGTCCCCTACAATGGCAACTTTCAGTCCGTCAAAGTGTCCAAATTCTTCATAAATGGTCATCAAATCAAGCAAGCATTGGGTTGGATGCTGTCCGCTTCCGTCTCCCCCATTAATAATCGAGCACTGGATGGTTTTGCTTTGTATCAGTTCGTCATAATAGTTCTCATCACCATGACGGATGACCGCTACGTCTACACCTAATGCAGACATCGTCAGTACTGTATCGTATAACGTTTCTCCTTTTTGGACAGAGCTTGTACTTGCTTCAAATTCAATCACTTCGAGCCCTAGTTTTTTCTCCGCTACGTCAAAACTTTTATGTGTGCGGGTACTATTTTCGAAAAAGAGGTTTGTAGCAAAGTACTGGCGCTTTTGCGGAGTCCAATTAGCCCCTTGCTTGAATTCTTGCCCTCTGCGAATCAAGCCCATAACTTCTTGGTCAGTAAGTGCCTCAACGGTCAATAAATGCTTTAAACTGATACGTTCTGATTTGATGATCATAATGTTTCCTCCTTAGTTTTCTTCGCTTCGTGAAGTTTCTGGTAAGATAAGATTTAAAATGATGCCAAGTACAGTTGCTAACGCCATTGCCGACAATGTAAATGTGCCTACTTCAAAGACAAGTCCGCCAATTCCTACTACTAGGATAACTGAAGCAATCAACAGATTTTTCTTTTTGTCAAAATCGATTTTGTTCTCGATCAAAATCTTCATTCCGCTTGCTGCAATGACGCCAAACAAGATAAAACTGATTCCTGAGATGACTGGTCCAGGGATACTTAAAATCAAAGCGCTTAATTTTCCTACGAATCCCAAAACGACTGCAAAGACTGCAGCTCCCCCAATCACAAACACGCTATGGACGCGTGTGATAGCCAGAACACCAATGTTTTCGCCGTAACTTGTTACAGGAGGTCCACCAACGAAGGCTGCTACGATTTGTGCTAAACCATCACCTGTCAACGTCTTATGAAGACCCGGTTCTTCAAAGAAATTACGTTTAGTTAGTTTATTCAATACCATAAGATGGCCGATATGCTCTGTCATTGTCACAAAAGCGATGGGTGCCATTGTTGTGATTGCTCCAAGATATAGCTTTGGTTCATAGTGTACAAATGGAATCTCAAAGTTAGGAACAGCAAACCAGGCAGCGTCTACGATTGGCTTAGTATCCACGATTCCAAACAGCAAGGCTACGATGTACCCGCTAATAATACCTAGTAAAATCGGAATCAATCCGAGAAAACCTCTTAGCCACATGTTGAAGAAGATGGTCAATCCTAATGTGATCAGTGCTACGGCAATATACTTGAAATCATATGTGCCTTGATTATACATAGCATTTGTTGCTGCATTTGCCGCAAGTCCCAACCCGATAACCATGATGACTGGGCCGACGACGATCGGAGGCAAGATTTTATCCAGCCATGCTGAACCGATCTTTTTGATGATCAGCGCAACAATCAAGTAGACTAATCCAGTTGTGACTGCTCCTTGTGCAATCGCTGGATAACCATCTGTTTTCATCAAAAGCTGCATCGCCGCAATGAAAGCGAAGCTGCTTCCTAAGTACGCCGGTATCTTTCCTTTAGTAGTAAATAAGTACACCAATGTCCCTAGTCCTGAACTGACTAGCGCGATACCTGGATCGATCCCTACTAAGATAGGTACTAACACGGTTGCTCCGAACATCGTGAACAAGTGTTGTAAACTTAATCCAACCCAATGTCCTGGGGTTGGGCGATCGTGGATATCTAACACCACGTCATCATTATGAAATCCTTTTTTCTCCGACATGTTTCTCTCTCCTCTAATCTTCCTCTTTCAAAATCATGATGCGATCTTGTCCATCAAGCTCTTGCATCTCTACTAAAATCTCTTCCGCCCGAGATGTTGGAATGTTCTTTCCAACATAATCTGCACGGATTGGCAATTCTCGATGCCCACGATCTACTAGGACTGCTAATGAAATTTTTCTTGGTCTGCCAAAATCCATTACTGCGTCCATTGCCGCTCGAATCGTTCGTCCTGTATACAAAACATCATCAATCAAAATAACTTCTTTTCCTTCTAAGGAAACTGGGATGTCAGAAGAATGAAGTTCCGGTTCTTCTGGATTTTCTTTTTTGTCATCTCGGTATAAAGTGATATCTAGTTCTCCCACAGGAATATCGATATCTTCTAGTTGCTTCAAACGTTCAGCGATTCTTGATGCAATGTAGATCCCTCGTGTTTTGATACCTACCAATACGATATCTTGGATACTATGGTTTCTCTCGATAATCTCATAAGTAATTCGAGTCAATGCTCGCTTCATCGTTACCTGATCTACTACTTCTTTTGCTTGCATTTTCATTCCCCCTACTTTTTTGCATAAAAAAACTCCTGCCCTAAGAGGACAGGAGGAATGTTTAGACTGAGCGTATACTGATACACTGATAGCTATATGTCAATGAGCAATTTACTTTATGGCGCACCATACGTATCCTTGCTCCCACCCTTCTTAGCCTCACGGGACTAAACTTAAAGGAATTCTATTAAGTTTTATGCTTTCGTTGTTAATTACTATACCGTTATCTAAATTAAAATGCAATGTTTTTTCTTAATTTTTCTAAAGTTTTTTCAAAAACTTCTGGAAGAGGTGCTTCAAAGACCATCTTTTCGTTTGTAGTCGGGTGTGTAAAACCTAGCATTTGCGCATGGAGAAACTGGCCATTGCCTTTCAAAGTTTTCTTCGGTCCATATACTGGATCTCCAGCTAACGGATAGCCGATATACTTCATATGCACACGGATCTGATGTGTTCTTCCAGTTTCCAGTTTTAATTCAACCAGAGTAAAACCTTCAAAACGTTCCAACACAGTAAAATGCGTGACAGCTGGCTTCCCATCTTCTCTTATCGCCTGCATTTTTCGGTTTTCTTTCGAACGGCCGATTGGCGCATTGATCGTGCCTTTTTCGTGAGGAATCTCTCCATGGACTAAAGCAACATATTTACGTAAAGAAGTCTTATCTTTTAGTTGTTTAGCTAATGATTCGTGTGCCTGGTCATTTTTAGCAACCATCAGCAGACCTGAAGTATCTTTGTCGATTCGGTGGACGATACCTGGTCGGATAACCCCGTTGATCGTAGAAAGATCCTTGATATGATACATCAGCGCATTGACCATTGTGCCATGCGTATGACCTGCTGAAGGATGAACGACCATTCCTTGGGGTTTATTGATTACCGCAACATCTTCATCTTCGTAAACGATGGTCAACGGGATGTTCTCTGGGACAACATCTAATGTTTCTGGTTCAGGAATCAAGACAGTGATCTCGTCTCCTTGTTTTACTTTGTAATTTGCTTTGACTGGTTGTCCATTGACAGAAACCGCACGTTCTTTCAGCCACAATTGAATTTGCGAACGGCTGTAATCACTGAATAGATTAGTCAATACTTTATCGATCCTACCAGATTCATGGCGAATCGTTGTTTTAAGTTCTGTCATTTTTTTCTTTGATCCTTTTCATCTAAAATAATATAAATTAATATACAGATCACTCCACATACAAGTGTCACATCTGCTACATTGAAAATTGGAAAGTTCATAAAGTCTGTTTGAAACATATCTACTACATAGCCAAGTCGGAGACGATCAATAAAGTTGCCAATCGCACCAGCTAGAATCAGGCTCAATCCAATCATGAACCAGCGATTGCCTTTTTCACGATTTTTAATCATCAATGTGAGAATCACAACGACTGCAATGAGTGTCACTATAGTAAAGAACCACATCTTCCCTTCTAGCATACTCCATGCGGCTCCAGTGTTTCGAATATGATTCAGTGACAAAATACCTGGTATAAGACTTTTCGTCTCTCCAAGTGCTAAATTATCAGTGATCCACCATTTGACCAGCTGATCCACTCCCACTAGCAGAGCGCTGAATATCCAATAAATAATTAACAAAAAATCAATCCTTTTCTATTTGTTTATAAATATCGCGAGGTCGTATGATCCCAAGCAGATTACCATCGGGATTCCCATCTTTAGTGATAAGTACGGCTTCCAAAGTTCCTTGCTCGCGAAACATCGCTTCAACCTCGTAAATATGTGTTTTAGCTGGAACAAAATGATAATTTGTGTACTTCCCATTCTGGATAATCAAATCCAATGCTCGTTTATTTGTTAAATCAACAGGACCTTTTTGGCTTTCTTTTGCTAGCCAAAATCCGATATTCCGTAAAGTAATCAATGCTACAAATTTTCCTTTATTGTATAACGGAAACTGTGAATACCTTTTTTCTGATACTATCTTTAACAGTTCAAGTAGCGGAAGATCTTGCTCAAAACCTGTTACACGTTTCGCAAATCGAGGTAGTACGGTTTCTGGGCGTATCAGTTCTTGTTCGATCAGCTGGATTCGCTTGACTGTCCAATCATTTGGTTCTGCAATGACAAAATCGACGGCGATCCGGTCATGGACGATCGCATTCCTTAACTGAGCAAGCTGTAAAAGATCATCTTCATATTTTCTGATCATCAATTGTTTTCTTTGAGCTAGGCGTCTGACAAGTTCGGTAAATCCCATGTTTCGTGCATTTCCCATCTCGTCTCTCATCCATTTTTCGATTCGATTGAAACTGATTAAAAAAAGATCAGAGTTTGCCATAATTTTCCTCCTTGATCAAATATGCCCGGTTTTTTATATAGAAAAAGAACGCAAACATCACGACAACTGCAAAAAAACTGAAAAATAGATTTTGTAGGAAAACGGCCCCCAATCCAGTTGCCAGAAATAAGAACGGGTAGATTTGAAGAATCAAACCATTCATTGTGATCACATAAACAGGCTTTGCTTCTTTCACTGTATAAACGGGGCTTTTTAGCCAATAAAAGGTGACCTGCATCGTAAAGGGCACTTCCAGATCAAGCGTTATCTTTTGTTCATGATTGAGAACACTGCGTTTTTCATTATTGATTCTTAATTGAATCGAGCTGCCCATACCGTAAAAACCGGTTTTTCTTATAAATGTCGTTTTCATCGTACCCTCCTATTATGCTTTAGTATAGCTCAAAATACAATAAAGAAAAAGAATGATCCTAGTGCAAACACAATTAATCTCTTGACACCTTCAAAAAAAGAAGCTGTAGTCAAAATACAGCTCCTCTTATGTTTAATGAAAGTCATTTAGTATACGGTAGATTATAATCAAGCTTAAAACAATCCCAATACTTCTCCGTCGTTTGTCACGTCCATATTTAATGCAGCAGGTTTTTTAGGCAAACCAGGCATCGTCATAACATCCCCAGTTAAGGCTACTAAAAATCCTGCCCCTAATTTTGGGATGATCTCTCGGATCGTGATGGTGAAATCTTCAGGTGCGCCTAGCAATGAAGGATCATCAGAGAATGAATATTGGGTTTTCGCCATACAAATCGGCAAATTATCCCATCCATTTTTCGTAAATTCTTCTATTTGTTTTTGCGCCTTTTTACTAAAAACAACACCATTTCCTCCGTAGATTTTCTTGACGATTGTTTCAGTCTTTTCTTGTATCGTTTCTTCTAGGCGATACAATGGCTTGTAATCAGCTTCTTTTCTATCAATCAATCGTACCACAGCTTCTGCTAAATCAACGCCACCTTCTGCTCCATTTGCCCATACACTTGCTCTTTTAGCAAGGATTCCCTGATCTTCGCACAAGTGCTCCAGCAGTGTAAGCTCACTATCTGTATCTGTTACGAATTCATTGATTGCAACGATCACAGGGAGTTGGTATTGTTCCATGTTACGTATATGACGTTTTAAATTTGCAAAACCTATTTTCAAAGCGTCAAGATTCTCATTTTTAAGTTCATCTTTTTTCATTCCACCATGCATTTTCAATGCGCGGATTGTTGCGACGATCACCACTGCATCCGGCGCTTTTTTCAAGTTAGGTACTTTGATATCTAAAAATTTCTCTCCGCCAAGATCTGCACCAAATCCTGCCTCTGTGACAACGTAATCTGCTAATCTCAATGCTGTCTTGGTAGCTAAAATACTATTGCAGCCATGGGCGATATTGGCAAACGGTCCCCCGTGGACAAAAGCTGGTGTTCCGTAAATTGTTTGTACAAGATTCGGCTTGATTGCATCTTTCAGCAGTAATGCCAGAGCGCCTTCTGCTTTCAAGTCTCCAGCAGTCACAGGCTGACGGTCAAATGTATAGCCGACAACGATCCTTGCAAGACGAGCCTTTAAATCTTCAAGGTCTGCCGCAAGACACAAGATAGCCATGATTTCGCTAGCAACTGTGATATCAAACCCATCTTCTCTTGGGACACCTTGGATTGGCCCACCCAAGCCCACGATTACTTTACGCAGTTCACGATCATTGAGATCGACTACCCGTTTCCAAATCACTCGGCGGGCATCGATGTTCAATTCATTTCCTTGATGAATATGATTATCTAAAAGAGCAGATAATGCATTATTAGCTGTTGTGATAGCATGCATGTCACCAGTAAAATGCAAGTTGATATCTTCCATAGGCAATACCTGTGCATATCCTCCGCCTGCAGCACCACCTTTGATTCCCATCACAGGACCAAGTGAGGGTTCTCGCAGTGCAATAACAGATTTTTTATTGATTTTATTGAGCGCGTCTCCTAACCCTACAGTGATCGTTGACTTTCCTTCGCCAGCTGGTGTTGGATTGATGGAAGTAACTAAGATCAAATGCCCTTCAGCGTTATCCTTTGATCGATTGATTCCAGAAAAATTGATTTTCGCCTTATATTTCCCATACAGTTCCAAATCGTCTTCCTTAAGATCTAATTTACTAGCTACTTCAATAATCGGTTCTAGCTCTGTTTCTTGTGAAATTTGCAGATCACTCTTCATTTGATTACCCCTTTTCACGAACTTTATTCAACAAAACATCTTCTTTGTTAAGATATGCCAATTATACCTTTTTTTATTCAGAAAAAAAACATTAAATTACAGGTTTTTAATTTATTTGACGTACTTATAAATACTCTTTATAATGAAGGCTATGATCAGACTTTAGAAAGGTCGTGAGTGCTTTGACCACAGGAATTGTAAAATGGTTTGACAACAAAAAAGGATACGGCTTTATCAGTTATGATGACACAGAAGAAATTTTTGTACATTTTACTGCGATTGAAGAAGAGGGATTCAAAACTTTGGAAGAAAATCAAGTGGTCGAATTTGAGATCATCGAGGGGAATCGAGGAACACAAGCTGCCCATGTCAAGAAAGGCAGTGTTCAGACTTCCGAATCCAGTATACATTGATTTAGATAATCAAATAGAGTGAGACGCTTAACGGGTTGATCCGTACGTCTCACTCTTTTCTTTTCCTACAAAGATTCATTTCTTCAGGGCCTATTTTTTAAAATTAACTTTTTCTATTTTTCGTATATGGGATATTATTTCTTTGCTGTTGAGAAGATGGTCCTACTTTAGGCCCGTTTTTTTCAAGATGATCAAAAAGAACCACTTGATCTTTTTTTCGCATCATAAAAACAGATGGGTCTTCCTCATTTTGCAATGTCATTTGTACTCCTGTATTAGTCGGTGTCAAAGACCGAATCTGACCGACAGTTATTTCCCGATCTTTCCAAAAAGCAGCATAGCGTATGATGACCGAGTTGGATTTTAAAATAAAAGAACGCCGCCATCCTAGAAATAGAAAAACAAGAAAAACACCTAAAACAACATTGCTTTTCCAATAAGGACCCGTGTTTTCTAAAGAAAGAATCAGACTAAAAAACAGAATGATCAAGGTCAATGACCAATAGATGATCGTATGTGCCAGTTCAGGCTGCCATCGAATATTTTTTTTCATTCTCTAACCTCTCACCGATTCAGTAATGATATAATCTTACCATAACATTAATTTGAACAAAAAGGAGAATCTCTTTTTATGTTAAAAGTATACATTGATGCCTCTACAAAAGGCAACCCTGGACCTAGCGGGGGAGGGATCTTGATTGTCTATCAAGGTAAACAAGAACAGCTATCTATTCCCCTTTCCGTAGGGACAAACCATCAAGCAGAGTTCGAAGTCTTTTTAAAAACTTTAGAATTTCTAAAGAATAAAGATTTACAGAATGAAACGATTTTCTGTTTTTCAGACAGCAAAACACTGGTTTCTACAGTCGATAAAAACACAACGAAAAACGAGCTTTTCCTTCCCTATCTCCAAAAAATCAAAGAACTTCTGCCCGACTTTTCCTTGTTGATCCTACAATGGTTGCCCGAAAACAAAAACAAAGGGGCAGATAACCTCGCACGACAAGCCCTACAAAAACAATTAAAAGAAAGATAGACTCTTTGAAGAAAAAACTTTAAAGAGTCTTTTTAGTATCTTATCTTTAATACAAAAGATAATTGTGATCAAACGTGATTTCCAAATGATAATCTCCGATTTTCTCTTCTATTTGAATACGTAAAATTCTTTCGAGTTCTGTATCATCAAATTGGAATTTTTCAGGAACAACTACATCAAACTGCAGCGTTTTCCCTTGATGGATGACTCTAAAATCATGTATATCGAGCCCTCTACCTGTTTCAAGAAGGATTTGCTTTAATTGATGCAAGATATTATAGTATTTTTCGTTATCAACAGGCATTGGGTCCAAGTGACAGACGAGTTCCACATCCAAAGACTTTTTAAAGTCTTTTTCTATCAAGTCAATAATCTTATGTGCTTCATTCAAGTTCATTGATTCATTTACTTCGATGTGGACTGATGCAAAGCGTTTATTGGGTCCATAGTTATGCACCAACAAATCATGATAGCCAAGTATATCGTTGCAAGCATTCAAGTGCTCTTCCATTTCTTCAATCTCTGCTGACGTTGGGCGACTACCTAATAGCTCATATACAAAATTCCGAAGCATCGTCAATCCACTATAAAGGATATATAATGCTAAAGCAAAACCGATATATCCATCGATACGCCATCCAGTTACCCATTCGATTGCTGCTGAAAGCAATACAGCCAGTGTAGTAAAGACATCATTATAACTATCTGTTGCTGTAGCTCTCAATGTTTCAGAATCAATGGATCGTGCAATAACCTGGTACATTTTTCCTTGTGCAAATTTCAAAAAGATGGAAATGATTAGGACAAAAAAGACGATGGGTGCTAAAGAGACATTTTCTGGATGGATGATTTTTTCAACAGATGACTCTAAAAATTGAAATCCTACATAAGTAATGATGATTGAAACAAATAACCCACTGATATATTCGAAACGTTCATGTCCATAAGGATGTTCCTGATCCGCTGGCTTTGCAGCAATTTTAAATCCAATCAAAGTCAATATGGATGAAGCAGTGTCTGATAGACTATTCACTGCATCAGCCATAATGGAGACACTCCCTGAAAAAAGCCCGATCATTAGCTTAGAGACAAACAAGATCAGATTCGTAACCAATCCTAATATGCCAGCTAATACTCCTTTTTTTGTCCGCTGTTGCGGTATTTGTTTCTTTTTTTCTTCTTGTTTCTTAACCAAGTTTTTTACCCCTTCTAGTTTGCTTGTTGCTCAGGTAAAAAGATGGAGAGGACAATTCCTCTCTTCCTTTTTCTATCTATCATGCGTCCTATTATTCATTCAAAGATGGCCATTATTCTGGTTTTAATGGTGTTGCTGCAAATAACGCTTTTGCTAGTAATGGTGTTATGATTCCCGCTCCTATTGCTTCGGGTATCCCATTGATTGCTGCAACTCCTGCTAAGGTTTTAAATAAAAGAGCAGAATCTACACCATAGGCATCTGCCGTTGCACCTGTATAAAATAATCCCATGAATCCTAACACTAAGACTGTATTGACCAATGAACCTAATACTCCTGCAAAGATCGAGCTGATTGTTATTGATTTATTTTTTTGATAAATCCAGTGGAAAACCAAACCAGCTACTAAGCCAACAAGTACTCTGGGAACTACCGAAATAATCGGGTTCGTGAATACCAATGTATCAAATGGCGTTGTCGGCATGGCGTAGGCACGGACAATTGTAGCAATTCCCCAAAACAGGCCAATTACCATACCATCTTTTGGACCCAATACTACTGCGGCAATAATTACTGTAATATGAATAATCGTTAAACTGATGAACCCTAATGGAATAAAGCCAAGCCAAGGTACCATAGCTTGTACGATGATGATTGCTAATAAGATAGCACGTAAGACTAGTCGAAAGGTTTTATTTCTGCTATTCATTGTTTTCACCCCTTTTTATTTATACTAATCGTAAAAATTTCTGTCACTTTCGTCAACTAAAGACCATCCGAAATCGACCAATTGATTAGACGCGCTCTTCTATCCCATCGAAAAAAGTATGAGGGCAAGACTATTTGTCTTCGCCCCCATGATCGTGTTTCGTTCAATGATTGAACAGTTGTTTTTTTCTATCAAACATAAACGGTCTATTGTTGCGCAAGCCATTCTTTCGCAGCTTTAAGTGCATCTGGAATACCAGCAGGATTTTTCCCGCCAGCTTGTGCCATATCTGGACGTCCACCACCGCCACCGCCTACTTTTGGTGCGATTGCTTTAATCAAGTCGCCAGCTTTTAGTCCAGCTTCATTTGATTCTTTCGTCATTGCCGCTAGCAGACTGACTTTTCCTTCTTGTTCGTTTGC
This sequence comes from Enterococcus sp. C76, assembly GCF_040886985.1. Classification (NCBI taxonomy): domain Bacteria; kingdom Bacillati; phylum Bacillota; class Bacilli; order Lactobacillales; family Enterococcaceae; genus Enterococcus; species Enterococcus sp. C76. The sequence continues at coordinate 184,962 of NZ_JBFOEY010000005.1, forward strand.
TAAAACAAGAATGTCTGAGATATTTTTTTGTTTCCATTGGTCAGCTAATTGACGCAGCTGATTCATGTCTTTCACTTTTACTTGTGCTGCAATGATTGTTTTTCCATTGATCATTTCTGGATCCTTGAATACATCACCGGCTTGTTGATTCGCTAACTTGCTAGCTAATTGTTCATTTTCCTTTTGCAGCTCTCTTACTTGCTGTTGCAATTGTTCCGCTTTTGAAACAACTTCCTTCAATTGAGGTGATTTAACAATTGTTGCTACTTGTTTTAGTTGTTTTTCTTCTTCTTCAAGTAGTTCGTACGCTTCTTTGCTTGTTACAGCCTCGATTCGTCGCACGCCTGCACCAATTCCTGATTCAGAAACGATTTTGAAGATTCCGATGTTTTCTGTGTTTGCTACATGTGTGCCTCCGCACAGTTCGATTGACCAACCGCCAATATTTACTACGCGAACGTCATGTCCGTATTTTTCACCAAACAAAGCCATTGCACCCATATTTTTGGCTGTATCGATATCTGTTTCAATTGTTTCAACTGGGATAGCTTCCCAGATTTTTTCGTTGACGATTCTTTCCATTTCAGCTAATTCATCTGAAGTGATTTGACCAAAGTGGGTAAAGTCGAATCGTAAATGTCCAGGAGCGACTAAAGAACCAGCTTGATTTGCATGCTCGCCAAGTACTTCTTTCAATGCTTTGTGCAGTAGATGGGTTGCTGTATGGTTTTTGATGATACGATTGCGCATCGATTGATCGATCAATAGATGATAGGTTTGTCCTTCGCTCATTGGTGCTTTTACTTCTACTGTGTGCATAAATTGACCATTAGGCGCTTTTTGAACATCTGTAACAACTGCAACGATTTCTCCTGCTTCATCCATGATCCAACCTTGGTCTGCTACTTGGCCACCCATTTCTGCATAAAAAGGTGTTTGGTCAAAGATCATTTGAGCTTCACCTTCTGCGATTTCGTTCAGAAGAGATTCGCCTTTTACGATGACCAATAATTGACTATCTGATTCTTGCTCCGTGTATCCGATGAATTTACTTTCTACTTTGATATCTGTCAATAAAGCAGATTGTACACCCATTGATTTTTCTGTACTACGGGCAGAGCGAGCACGTTCACGTTGTGCGTCCATTTCTTTTTCAAAACCAGCATGATCAACTTTCAGTCCTTCATCTTCTGCCACTTCTTCCGTTAATTCTACTGGGAAGCCATATGTGTCGTATAGTTTGAAGATGTCTTTTCCTGCTAGAGTCGTACCGTTTTCGTTTTTCACTTCTTGGATCACTTGATTCAAGATTTCCAAACCTTCATTGATTGTTTCATTGAAACGTTCTTCTTCTGTACGGATAACTTTTTCAATAAATTCTTTTTGTTGAAGTACTTCAGGATAATAACTTACCATGATCTCCCCAACGACAGGGACTAAACGATATAAGAATGCTTGTTCAATACCTAATTTTTTCCCATGCATGACCGCACGACGAAGCAAACGGCGTAAGACATACCCTCTTCCTTCATTCGATGGCAATGCACCATCGCCAATAGCAAATGAAAGGGCGCGAATATGATCTGCGATTACTTTGTAAGAAATATCTGTTACTGGGTTTTCACCATATTTTACTTGTTTGCTTAGCTTTTCTACAGCGTGGATAATAGGCATAAACAAATCTGTCTCAAAGTTCGTTGGCGCATCTTGAACGATTGAGACCATACGTTCCAATCCCATGCCCGTATCAATGTTTTTATGAGGAAGTGGTTCAAATGTATTATCAGGTTTATGGTTAAATTCTGAAAATACCAAGTTCCAGATTTCTAAATAACGTTCATTTTCTCCTCCTGGATAGTTTTCAGGATCATCTTCTGCTAAATCGTTATAAGCTTCTCCTCGATCATAGAAAATTTCCGTATCTGGTCCACATGGGCCTGCTCCGATATCCCAGAAGTTGTCTTCTACATCAATAATGTGATCTAGCGGCAGACCGACTTCTTCATGCCAGATGCGTTTTGCTTCTGTATCTTTTGGATAAACTGTTACATAAAGTTTTTCTGGATCGAATGCCATCCATTTTGGATCAGTCAAAAATTCCCATGCCCAGTGGATGGCTTCATTTTTGAAATAGTCACCAATAGAAAAATTACCCAGCATCTCAAACATCGTATGGTGACGTGCTGTTTTACCGACATTTTCGATATCATTTGTTCGAATAGACTTTTGGGCATTTGTGATTCTTGGATTTTCTGGTACAACTGAACCATCAAAATATTTTTTCAAAGTTGCAACACCAGAGTTGATCCATAATAAGGTTGGATCGTTCACGGGGATCAAAGACGCACTAGGTTCAATTGTATGTCCTTTAGACTGGAAGAAATCAAGAAACATTTGTCGAACTTGTGCACTACTTAATTGTTTCATGTCATTACCTGCTTTCTATAAATTAAATACAAAAAAACACCATTACAGCCAAGGACGAAAACTCGCGGTACCACCTTGATTGCAATGATGTGTAATCATTACCTCTTAAACTCGATAACGCTGAGCTGCGTCGGTATTTCTACCAAAATAGAAAAAGGGAGCAATTTGATTAGTGACTATTCTTTTTTCAGCCAAGAAAGAATTTTCTGTGAGTCTTAAAAAAACAAATCATGTCCTTTTCGTACTTTAATAAGTATACGCATTCTGTCAATCACTGTCAATATCTCAATTGCCTATTTTTATTTCCTTTTGGTCATATTCCATATTTTTTGGTACGATAAGGATAAAGAAATCAATACATCTCAGTTATTCATGATGAGGAGGAATATAATGAAAAAAATAGTTGGCGCAGATGAATGGATCCGCGCAGCTAGCTGCTTTTTGAGATATCAAGTTTTTGTATTAGAACAAGGGATTCCTGCAGAACTAGAATTCGACGGAAAAGATATCCCGCAACAAAACTATTATCTATTTCTTGATCAAAAAAGACCAGTAGCCACATTGCGTTATGAAAAGAAAACACCTACTTGCTTCAAGCCAGAACGCTTTTGCGTAGCAAAAGAATACCGAGGAAAAGGGTTAGGCGGTCAGTTGCTTGAAGCTGCAGAAAAACAGGCAATGTCAGAAGGTTGTCAGATTAGTTATGTAGTAGCTGAAATGACGGCTGTAGACTTTTATGAAAAACAAGGGTATCATACTTGCACAGAACCTTTTATTGAAGATGAAGTACTTTGTATCGGAATGGAAAAAAGTCTAGCTTAAAAACAAGAGATTGTGACACGCCTTTTGTCACAACCTCTTGTTTTTTATTTATGCGAATTTTTCTTATTTTTACGAGCAGTACGACTTTGCTGTCTGCGTTCGATTTTACGTGCTTTTTTATTTTTTTCTGCAATTGCCCAATCGATTTTTTTCTTATAACCAGGCTTGATCTTTTTCTTTTTCTTCTTCACAAGTCCAATCAGTGTTGGGTCTAATACATCCTTTGATTTTTCTCGTTTGGTACGTCTATTACGATCATATGTTTTAACGATTTCACCATTTTTGATTTCTTTCGGTTCAAATGAGACGCCTAATTTCTCGATTGCATCAATGGCTTGTTCATCGTTTGGTGAATACAACGTAATGGCCGTTCCTTTTAATCCATTACGTCCAGTACGTCCGACACGATGGATAAAGAAGTCCAGATCTTCCGGGATTTCTGCATTGATAACATGAGAAACGCCTTCTATATCGATTCCTCTAGCAGCTAAATCAGTCGCTACAACATATTGATACTCCAGATTCTGTACTTGTCGCATCACTCGTTTTCTCTCTCTTGGTGTGATGTCCCCGTGAATCTTTGCTACTTTCAATCCTTGGTTTTTCAAATAATCAGCAATTTCATCCACATGCTGTTTTGTATTGGCAAATACGATTGCTAAATAAGGATGACCAATCGTCAGCAGTTGATAAATCATTTGATTCTCATCTTTACCTTTTGTTGAAATCAGCCAATTTTCGATATCTTCAGAAATAACTGCTTTCGGCTTGATTTCTTCAATGATTGGATTCTCCATATATTTTCGCAAGAATGGACGCAGTTTTTCTGGAATAGTGGCAGAAAAGACTAAGAACTGCAATTTTTCTGGTAACCGACTTGCAATTTGGTCTACTTCATTTAAAAAGCCCATATCCAATGTCATATCCGCTTCATCAACAACAAATGCAAATGCTGTGTGAATCTTCAACGCTTGTTCATTCATCATGTCTAATATTCTACCTGGCGTGCCTACTACGACCTGTGGCTGCTGATGGTGCAGACGGTTTAACTGACGCTGTTTGTCTGTCCCCCCGACAAAATTCGAAACACGGATCTCCGGTGTAGAAAATTTAGCGATTTGTGTAGCTGCTTCATAAATTTGTGCAGCCAGTTCTCTACTTGGAGCTGTAATAACAACTTGTACTTCCTCTTTATCTGCATTGATTTTTTCAAACAACGGCAACAAAAACGTATGTGTTTTTCCTGTACCAGTTTGAGATTGCCCAATGATATTTTTTCCTTTTGCAATTAAAGGAATCAAACGTTCCTGGACCTCTGTGGGCTGTTTGAAGCCCTTTGCGGCTAACGCTTCATTGATAAATGGCTTGAAGCGGAATATATCAAAATTATTCATTCGTGCACCTCTTCTCTTTAAATTATCACGACTTTGGCATTATAACATAGACAAAGTATTTTTGCTCAGCTAATTTCGAGAATCATCATCCTTTGTTTGAGCAATCGTGCTAACGGTATATGTGTGACTAGCTTTTTCATAAAACAGAATCCGTTTTTTTCTCAAAAATGATAGCAAGATATTTAAAATAAAAATACCTTGCAGTAACAAGACACCGAGAGAAATGAATACTGCACTCATCTGCAACACCGTATTCGTTGTCGAATTCATGATTTGCTGAAGCAACTGTCCCAACCAGCTTAAACCATAAAAAAGAAAATATAGATACCCGTAGCGGATAATCAATGCTTTCAAAGAAATTCGCTCGCGGTCTTGCTCCACCAAGCGGATGCGTACAATTTTTTTCCCAAGTGTCCATCCATTGGTTATAAACGGTACAATCATAAAGTATAGCCCTACTTCCAATAAAAGCCACCAGATATGAGAAGTAACTGTCCCTGAATCGAACGCAAGTTTAAAGAAAATCGCTGCGATAAAATTGACAATAGATAAAAATGTCCAGTCGATCAAATAAGCGACCAAACGTCGTGTCAACGAGACAGTTTTTCCTTTTTCATAAGAAAGTTCATCCATCCGTCTTCTCGTAGGAAGCATAAATGTAAATAACGGCGTAACGACAAAACCAATGATTCCACCCAATGTATTTGTCACTAAATCATTCACATCAAATAAGCGGTATGGTCTTGGGTAGATAAAATAAAGGCCACTTAGCTGCGTCAGCTCAAAAAATAGTGATAGACAGAAACTAGCAATCATCGTTTTCATAAAAGAAAGCCGGAAATAATATCTTAAATAAATGCCAAATGGTATGAGTAATAAAACATTAAAAGCTGGTTCCAAAAACACACTCTGCTTCATCGCCGGCAGATAGGTACTAGGTTCAGATAATACCAATACCGTGTTGTCTCTGAAATGTTGCCATGAAGCAAATAAATGCAGCTCCATCTTTGGCCCTGTCATTTGGGCAACCGTCTCCTTTGCCGGAAGTGGTAAGATCACCAGAAAGTATGCACACAATAAATAGAAAACAAAGGAATACAAAATAACTGCCCTTGTTACTAGAAATGTTCCATACTTTCGATATTCATAAATAAAAAAAACAGATGAAATCGCTAAGGCTAAAAATGGAAAAACAATCAGCGCAAAACGAATCGGTTCGATATAACTTGCCATGTGACTCCTCCTTGATTCTTTGTATCTCCCTTATCTTAGCAGTCCTTTGCTGTTTCAAGCAAGTAACGAGGCTATTATTTCTCATTTCTTTCAAAGTAAAGTAAGATAAACTCAAAGGGGGTGTCGAGATGCTGAATATGTACTTTGTTTTTGGCGTACCTATTTTTTTACTGTTCCTTTATGCAACAATTGCTTATGTAAGAAAAAGAACTACGATTCATTATTTAGGATTTATTCTCCTGATTATTTCAGGTTTCATGCTTGTCTTCAACCTTCAGACTTGGCAGCAAGCGCTTTTTGAAATGGATAAAATGACTCCACATGCTTTGTCTAAAATGATTGGCTACCCTGTCTATCTGATTTGGCTTCCCATTTTCATTTCTGGTTGCTTAGTTTTATTAAATATTTATCGCGGTGTACGCCGAATATTTCTCTTACGCAAAACAAAATAACAGGCAGAAATCGGTTGAACCCGATTTCTGCCTGTTTTCTCAATTCAAATGCATACCGATCCCTGGTCCTAACGGTAGTTGGAATACATAATAGAGAATAAATAAAATGATCCATGTGATAGTTAGACTTACAGCATGTGGCAGCATTATGGAAATAATCGTTCCGACACCGGTTTTCTTTTGATATTTCGTGGCAAATGTGACGATCAAAGCAAAATACGGCATCAGTGGCGTAATAATATTGACAGGAGAATCAGCTACTCGATAAGCAGCCAAAACAGCTTCTGGAGCTACTCCCAACTGATAGAGTAATGGAACAAATATTGGGGTTAAAATAGCAAATTTTGGTATCGCTCCCACTAAAATAAAATCAAGAATAAGTGCTAGTGCTAAGAAACTAAGTAACAAGGCTAAGCTGCTCAAATTCATATCTTCAATAATCGTGGCTGAATTGACTGCCCAAACAGTACCTAAATTAGTAAAATTGAAATATGAAATGAATTGGCTAATGATTAACAATAAGAAAATCATCCCACCTAAGTTGCTGAATACTTTAATAATCGGATTTACTACATCCAAACTCGATTTGACTTTTCCAACTGCCTTTCCAAAACATATCCCTGGAATCAAAAATGAAATCAAGATCAAAGCGATTAAACTATCCATAAAAGGTGTAGAACCAATCAATTCATCAGTTTCAGGATGGCGAAGTGGGGCACCACTTGGTATCGTAATCAACAGGATAAATGCCAGTACCACTGTAAATCCCCAAAAAGCCCAATGTAAGCCTTTCGATTCATCGGTAATCTCATCGTTAGCAATCATTCCTTTTTCTTGGAATGTTCCTAAGCGAGGTTCAATGAGTTTTTCGTTAATGATAGTGGAAACAATCACTACTAAGATGGTTGATGCAATCGAAAAATAAAAATTTGCCATTAAATCAACAGAATAGGATGGATTAATGATATGTACTGCATCATTTAATATTTCGGTAAGCATACCATCCACTGGCGTAATAACTAAGTTGACTCCAAATCCTCCTGAAACACCTGCAAAGGCAGCAGATAAACCTGCTAAAGGATGTCGCCCGACTTTATAAAATACTGCTGCACCTAATGGAATCAATACTAGATACCCAGCATCAGAGGCAATACTCGACATTACGCCAAGAAGTACTAGTACCGCTGTCAGACTAGATTTTGGTACTACCTTTACCAGCTTTCGAATCATCGCACCGATTAAGCCAACCTCTTCTGCAAATCCTACGCCTGCCATCGCCACTAAAGTGACTCCAAGAGCCTGAAAGCTCATCAGATTTGAGACGATCGAAGTCAACATAAAACGGATCCCTTCACCACTCAACAAACTTTTTACATGTGTAGTAGTAAGCTCTAGTGCTCCTGTTTCAGCATTAATAGCATCAAACGTAACGTGTTGACCCATTAGATAAAAAATATGAGACAGTACTCCTACAATAACGATCAAAATTAAGAATATAATAGCTGGATGGGGCACCTTGTTCCCTAGTTTTTCTACTGTATCTAACACTTTATCTAATCTAGAATGTTTTTCTTTTGGCATCTATTCTCCTCCTTTTTCAAACCAGATGAAAGAAAAACAAGCTTTTTCTATGGAATCTTTTTTAATTCATCTGGTTCATTTTTATTTTTAGAAGCTTCTTTACTTCAAGGAAATTGCCGTCTTATTCTCTGCAATCTTTCAAACTTTCATGAATATTCTTTTTTACTGAAGGATACAAGCGTTACGAGTGTGAAAATAGTTACGACTGATTGGGAACGTTTTTTCTATGAATACGTTTATTTAACCAAACGATAGATTGCTTCAGCGTAAATAGCTGTTGCTTTCAAAATATCTTCTACGTACATATATTCATTTGGCTGATGCATTACATTTTCTCTACCAGGAAATAAACTACCGTACGCACATCCTTTTTCCAAGATTCGTCCATACGTACCTCCACCAATTGTTTGTTCGTAACCTTTTTCCCCAGTATGTTTTTCGTAAACAGACAATAATGTTTGGATGAATGGATCATCTCCTGAAACATAATGCGGAGTCTTGATGTCTCCAACTATCAAAATTGATACTGATTCATTTTGAAGGACAGTCAGCAAGGATTCTTGAATTTTTTCTTTTGTGATCCCTTTTGGATGACGAATATTAAGAATGATCTTTTTCTCTCCTTCTTGCTGATAAATGAATACATTAGCACTTGAAGTCACTTTTCCCATCACGTCATCTTCATAATCGACCATTAACCGATGCCCATTAAAGTCTTCATGCAGATAATTGGCAATGACAGAAAGATAAGCAGATCCTGAGCTGTCTAATGGATATTGATGCAAAAAGTCGGCGAGATAAGTTCCCGCATTGATACCAAATTTTGGTTCTTGGGCATGTGCAGCTTTTCCATACAGAACGAAGGATGCTTCTCCTTCCTTATATTCAAAAGTCCCTTTCAATTTTTTGTCATCTAGATATTTTGTATATCCAGCTTCTAAAGAAGATAACTTTTCCAAATCAGGAATTTCCAAGACGGCTATTGCCTCGCTTGGTACCATATTTGCACGCAAACCAGAAGAGAATCTTTTCAGTTGCATTTTGTCTGCCTTTTCTTCCTTCAAAGTAAAACTCAACTCGAAAGATAAGATCCCTTTTTCACCATTAATGATTGGGAAATTGGCATCTGGCGAAAATCCAAATGCTGGCATTTCTTCTTTTTCCATATAACGATGGATACCTATCCACTCACTCTCTTCATCTGTTCCGAAAATGAATCGAATTTTTTTCGATGTTGATAATTGCAGTTCTTTGATAATTTTCATCCCATAATAGGCAGCAATACAAGGACCTTTGTCATCACTTGAACCTCTTGCGAACAATTTCCCTTCTTTGACGATTGGTTCGAACGGATCAGTTGCCCACCCTTCTCCTGGCGGTACGACATCTACATGTCCTAAGATACCAAGTGCTTCTGCTGTTTCTTCCCCATATTCTATATGTCCGGCTAGATTATCAATGTTTTTAACTCTGAAGCCATCTCTTTCCCCAAATGACAGTACTTTTTTCAATGCTAAAGCAGGACCAGCGCCTAGTGGATATTCATCTGTCTGATGTTCGATATCCCTTACACTATTGATGCGTAGCAATTCACTTAAATCCTCTAGCAACATCTCTTTTCTCTTTTGTGCTTCTTGCAACCAGTTTATTTCCATAAGATCCTCCTTGGTAGAAATGACTTAATTTCTTAACGGGTATTTATGGTCAAAAGTTTGTTTCCAATGAATTTCAAATCATTTTTTGCTATCTACGTTTCAAATAAAGGTAAAACGGGATACCAGCAAGTGTCAATGCAATCCCCATCGAAGCTAAAAAAGTTTGAGTGATAAGTGTGCTTGATACAATAAAGGTTCCTCCAATGATTGCTACTAATGGGATAAACGGATACATCGGAACTTTATATGGTCGAATCAGATCAGGTTCTTTTTTACGAAGAAGAATGACACCAACAAAGACCATCGTATAAAAAATCCAAATGACAAAGATCAGCATATCCGTTAGTGTATCAAAACCACCGACCATCATCATGCCAATAGCGATGACTAGCTCTAAGATACCTGCGGCTACAGGAACTTTAGTTTTATCATGAAGTTTAGCAAAAAGCTTGCTAAAAGGCAGGTTGTTTTCTTTTGCCATAACATAAGGAAGACGCATTCCAGTAAGGGTATAGCCATTGATAGTTCCATAAACAGAAATCAAGATACCAACTGTGACCAGTCTTCCACCAAAGCCGCCAAAAATCATTTTTGCAACATCACTTGCCGCATTGCTGTTTCCTACGACTCCGTCGATAGATGCGGTTCTTAAGAACACCGCATTTACTAATAAATAAACGATCATGATTCCGATGATTCCTAAAGAAATGGCTTTTGGCAAATCTTTCGCCGGCTTTTTCAATTCTCCCGAAATATTTCCTACGTGTATCCAACCGTCGTATGCGAACATCGTTGCTAGTAAGCCAGCTCCCAAAGCAGAGAAAAATGAAAGGTTTTCTCCTGCTTGGATCGGAAACAGTTGGAAGTCTACTCCTTCTTGTCGGAATAAACCGAAAATAACGATCACAAACAAAGGAATGAGTTTGCAGACAAGCGTAATCGACTGAAAAGCTCCTCCAGCTTTAGAACCTAAAAAATTGATCAGCATGATCGATACAGCAGCTGTAACAGCTACAGGAACAATCATCGACTGGGAAAGATCAAATAAATTGACGAACTGTGTACCGAAAATGATCGACAAGGCTGCTACATTTGCTGGAAAATAAATCACGACTTGAGCCCAGCCAAGTAAAAATGCTGCTGTATTTCCATAAATCCGTTCGATATATTTGATCATCCCGCCTGTTTCAGGAATAGCCGCTGCCAATTCAGCTCCTGTCAGTCCTGCACAAACAGAAATCACACCACCTAGAAACCAGGAAAACATATGCAAACTGACGGTACCTGTTACTTCTGCTACGCTCGCGGCTTTGAAAAACACCCCTGCACCGATCACTGTGCCCATAACAGTCGATAAAGCAGTGAAAAAACCCATCGTACGCTTCAATTCATTTTCCGTTTTTACTTCCTTTATTGGCGTGGCTTGATATTCTTCCATTACTTACCTCCTTCCATACCATAGCCAAAAAGTATAGAAACCTTTTTGGCTATAGTTCTTGTTTTATACCGTCTCTGCTAATTTTTCTCTCAGTTTTTCCAACATATCCTTTGTCATTGCATCTAAATCGTATTTTGGTAAAAAGTCCCATTCCTCTTGCGCACAAGAAACATCTAGTGAGTTTGGCCAAGATTCTGCTATCGATTGACGCACAGGATCCACATCGTAATCCATTTCAAAATCTGGTATGATTTTTTGAATAGATGCTTTGATTTCTTCAGGCTCAAAAGACATTGCCGATATATTAAAGGCATTTCGATGAACTAGTCGAATAGGGTCTGCGTTCATGAGCTTTATAATGGCATCGATCGCATCTGGCATATACATCATATCCATTGATGTACCTTGATCAATGAAACTAGTGTACTTTCCTTCTTTGATTGCTGAATAATAAATATCGACTGCGTAGTCTGTCGTACCGCCTCCTGGCAAGGTCGCATAAGAAATCAATCCAGGGAAACGGACACCACGAGTATCTACGCCATATTTCACATAATAATAATCACATAGTAGTTCTCCAGCTACCTTCGTTACCCCATACATGGTTGTAGGGCGCTGAAGAGTATCTTGTGGGGTATGATCTTTTGGAGTATTTGGACCAAACGCGCCGATTGAACTTGGCGTAAAAAATTTCAGCTGGAATTCTCTAGCGACTTCCAATGCATTGACCAGCCCAGTCATGTTCAAATCCCATGCTAACTGTGGTTTTGCTTCCGCAACAGCTGACAAAAGAGCAGCCAAATGGATCAATGTGTCCACTTGATATTGTTCTGCTATGCTGCGCATTTTTTCGTAATCCATTACATCTAGGATCTCAAAGATATCGTTCTTCCCAATGACTTCAGGCATGCGTATATCTGTCGCAATGACATTTTCACTGCCTAGTTCTTGACGTAGCCGTGTGATCAACTCTGAACCAATTTGTCCTAAACATCCTGTCACCAATACTTTTTTCATGATGATCCTCCCTGATCTTTTTTTACTACTATCTTCAGATGATTAACAATATATGCGTGAACATGTTCTCTAATTTTAAATATGCGAAAAAACTAAATTTAGTTAAATAATTTCCATTTCTTTTCCTATTTTTTGATAAACCGCTACTGCTTCATCAAGCATTTCCTTTGTATGTTCCGCAGTCGGCATATTTCTGATTCTGCCTGTCCCCAGAGGAACAGTTGGATAAACGATTGGTTTAGCATAAATCCCATGTTCGATCAGTTTCTTAGAGAAAGTCTGAGTCACTTTTTCATCTCCTAAAATAACTGGAGTGATAGGTGTTTCAGACACACCGATGTTATAGCCGACTTTTTTCAATTCTTCTTTAAAATAATTAGCATTTTCCCAAACTTTTTCGACAAGTTCCGGATGTTCTTGCATCAAAGAGATCGAAGCCAACGCAGATGCAGCTGCTCCAGGAGTTAGCGAGGTAGAAAATAGAAATGGCCGGCTTCTGGCTTTCAACCAGTCAATCAGTGTTTTTGAACCAGCTACATAACCCCCAACAACACCTACAGCTTTCGATAACGTACCCATTTGCATATCAATTTTGTCGCTTAATCCAAAATGTTTGACGGTTCCTGCACCTTTTCCAGTTACACCTGAGCCGTGCGCATCATCTACATAGGTGATGAGTCCATATTTTTCGGCGATCGGGATGATTTCCGGCAATCGCGCAATGTCTCCATCCATGGAGAAAACCCCATCTGTGATATACATGATTTTTTTATATTTCTTACTTTCTACGGCTTCCTTCGCTTTATTCTCAAGGTCTTCCATATCTTGATGTTTGACTCGGATGATTGTTGCTCCGGATAAACGGCAGCCATCAATGATAGATGCATGGTTTAATTCATCCGATAAGATAGCATCTTCTTTTGTCATTACTGCAGAGATAGCGCCCATATTACAGTTGAATCCAGATTGAAAGGCGATTGCAGCTTCTGTCCCTTTAAATTCTGCGATTTTTTCTTCTAATTGTTGATGGATCTTCAGCGAGCCATTGATTGTTCGGACTGCACCTGCTCCTACGCCATAAGTTTCAGTTGCTTCAATACATGCTTTTTTCAATTCTTTGCGATTGGCAAACCCGAGGTAATTGTTGGATGCCAGATTGATCATCTTTTTTCCGTCTACGATGATACAAGCACCATTTTCGCTTTCTAGTATATCGATCGTGTTGTACAATCCCTTTTCTTTCAGTTGCTCCAATTCTTTCTCCAAATACATCGTTAACTCTTTGGAAGACATGGCCTCCACCTCCATATTCATCTGTCTTGCAGAACATACCAAACATATATCGTGTCATTCATCTACGAAGCAAGTATGCCACACGATTGGTAACGCTTACATTAATTATGAGAGTTATTTAACCATATTTTTTATTTACTGCATCTTTTTACTTTCCAAGAACTTGTATAGTATGAAAAGTTAACTTTTATATAATAGTGGTATTTTGATTTACCTAGAAAGAAAACACAACAAAACCATTGATAGAAGCTAGCTAGATAAAGTCTAGTATATTCTGAATTTTCAAACTATTTCTCGCATAGACCAATAAAAAATAAAAAAATAAGCAAAAAGCTTTCATCTTTATTTATCAGCAATTTTTAATCTTATTATCTGATCATTTTTTCACAAAATATTTATATTGAATTTGAAAAAAAGACTGTGATAAATGTCTTATCACAATCCCTTCTTCCGAATAAACGGTGTTCTCCTGCCAACTCCTCGGACACAATCTCCATCATTTTTTGTTATTTTTGATCCAATTATCTGGTGTGAAAGATGGATCGTCAATAGACCACTCTAGAAAAAATTCTTCTAAAAATTCACGCATAAAGCCTTCTCTACGTTTGGCTTCTTTGTATCCGTAATCAGTGTTCATTTTATCAGGCAACAAGAACAGTTTTTCATAAAAATGATTGATCACTGTCGTGCCTTTTCGGTAATTTTTTTTGTCCTTGAATGTTTGTGGATACAGTTCAGAATCAAAAATCGGGTGTCCATGTCCTCCACCGAAATAAGCAGTTCGCAAAATGCCGATTGCTCCTAACGCTTCGATACGATCAGCATCTTGAACGATCTTCCCTTCCAAAGATAGTTCGACTGCTTCAGAGAGATTTTTAGAAAAGGACATATTTTCGATAATGGCAAAAATCATTGAAATCTGTTCCTCTGTGATTGGCAAAGAGCGAAGAAATACACGAAGCTGTTGCTTTGCTTCGTTCTCATCTTTAACGACTTTATCATCAATCGTATCATGTAGGTAAGCTGCTGCAAGCGTCACAAAACGGTCTGCCTGCGGTTCCGTATCCAAAATTCTTTCTGCTAGCTTGACGACTCTTTTGGTATGGTCGCTTCCATGTCCCGTTTGATCATGTGCTAATTGTTCTATGCTATAATCAGCGATTACTTGTAATTTATCCATCCAGTCCACTTCTTTCTTAAGTAAATAGCTGAAAACATCTAATCAATTAGATGAATTCCAGCTATCTTTATAAATAGGTTTTATTTTACCTGATATACATTGAAATATAGCTCTCTCATGTAATCGATCAGATATTGTGGATTAAGTGGTTCATGCGTTGCATCCATAATCAATTGATTTGGCTTTCTAGATGCACCATATTGATGGATATGCTCTGACATCCAATTTTTGATTGGAGAGTAATCATCTGACGCTAAAACATTTTCCACATCTATTTCTTGCTGCAAAGAATGAAGTAATTGTGCCGCATACATGTACCCTAATGCATAAGATGGAAAATAACCAAAGCTTGCACCTGACCAATGAACGTCTTGTAAGATCCCTTCCACATCATTTGTTGGTCGTATTCCCAGATACTCTTCATATTTTTGATTCCATATCTCAGGTAATTCAGCAACATCTACCCCTTCATTGAAAATCATTTTTTCGATTTCATAACGAATGATGATATGGAGAGGGTAAGTCAAACTGTCTGCCTCGATACGAACCAAACTTGATTGTGTATGTTTCAATGAACGATAAAACTTGTCAAAAGGAATATCATCGAATGTTCCTTCTGCACATTCCTGGAAGAAAGGATATTGCTTTTTCCAGAAGCTGCGACTACTTCCCACAATGATCTCATTAAACAACGATTGTGATTCATGAATACCCATTGATGTACCTTGATAAATTGGTGTATAAGCATATTTATCATCGATGTCTTGTTCATACATTCCATGACCAGCCTCGTGGATCACTCCAAAAACAGCCATTTTGAAATCTGTTTCGTTCCAGCGTGTCGTGATCCGTGCATCATTTGGATTGATTCCAGTCATAAATGGGTGGACAGTATCATCTAGACGACCACGACTAAAATCATAACCAAGTTGTTCGATCACTTTTACTACAAATCTCTTCTGTTGTTCCTTTGTCATTCTCCGATTTAAGAAGTCTGTTTCAGGTTCCGTCCCTTTTTCTTGGAGCGTACGGCGGATCGTAAGAATTCCTTCTTTGAGTTGATCAAATACCTTATCGAGGATTTCAACAGTCATCCCAGGTTCATATTGGTTCAGCAAAACATCATAATCTGTCTTTTCTTCTTTTTTCCAATAAGGTATCAATTGTTTTGTCAATTCGATATTTTGGTTCAATGCTTCTTGAAAATCAGAAAACTGTTGTGTTTCTCTAGCTTTTTGCCATTGACCATGAGCGGAAGAAACAGCAGCTGTATATTTTCTCATGAGATCTTCCGGTACGCGATGTTCTAAATCATACTCTTCTTTTACTTTGTCAAAAACGGACGTTCCGACTTCCGATAATTCTTCCGGATGTTCAGAAAAATAGCGAATGGCTTCTTTAATTTTTGGACCGATCTTTTTTGAAAAATAAATACTGTAAAGATAGCTATCTACTTCACTCCGGTATGCACTAGCTTTTTCTGGCATACCTGTTTGTGTATCCCAATCGAGGATTCCTAAAGCTTGTTGTAGAAGATTGATTTCTTTTACTTCTTGTAAAAACTCTTTTTCTTTCATTCCCTATTCCTCCAAACATCCAATTAAATGAATCAATTAGTCAGATTATTCGTCTTTCTCTTTTTTTCTAGGCGGACGAGTTCCCCAATACTGGAACAGATCCGTACGCAAAGCACCATTATACAATTTTCTTTTTTTGGTTGCTTTTTGTCCGTAAAATTCCTCAAACGCTAAGTCGCTAGTCAAGATATATTTACTCCATGTTTTTAATGGACGGAATACATCGCCCATTTCTTTATATAATTTTCGAACGGTTTCTTCTTCTCCTAGTCGTTCTCCGTACGGCGGATTAGCAACGATGACCCCATATTCTTTATCTGTCTTGAAGTCTTTCACTGCTTGTTGTTTAAAGACAATCGAAGAGCCTAGTCCGATTTCTTCTGCATTGGCTTTGGCAATTTCAATCATCCGTCCATTGATATCTGAACCAGTAATATCTAATTCAATATCATAATCTGCTTTTTCTTCTGCAGCTGATCGAACATTTTCCATGATTTCCTGACTGAACCAGTCCCAAGATTCGCAAGCAAACTCGCGATTGAATCCTGGTGCGATATTATGGCCTATTAAGGCTGCTTCAATACAAAGCGTACCTGAACCACATACAGGATCATAAAATGGACGATCTTTCCGCCAATTTGTCAGCATCACAAGTGCTGCTGCCATGTTTTCTTTCAATGGTGCACCGCCTTTTTCTAAGCGATAACCACGTTTGAATAAACTTGGTCCTGTCGTATCCAAAGTTACCATCACATGGTCTTTCAGCAAAGCTACTTCCAATTGGAAATGTGCGCCTGTTTCCGTCAGCGGAACAGAAGCTGGACGATGATAATACGTACGAAGACGTTCAACGATTGCTTTTTTTGTGATCGCCTGGCAATCAGGTGTACTATATAGTTTCGACTTGATCGATTTTCCAGCTACAGGGAAAGCTGCATCTAGTGGAAGAAAATCTTCCCAAGGCAATGCTTTTACGTTTTCAAACAATTCATCAAACGTATACGCATCGAATTCCCCAACCACGATTTTTACTCGATCTGCTGTACGTAACCATAAATTAGCTGTAGCGATTGTTTCCATTGTTCCTTCAAATCGTGCACGTCCGTTCTCAACTTGGCATTCGATTCCAAGATCTCTTAATTCTTTACCAACCAGCGCTTCGAGACCGCTTGCCGCAGTTGCGACGAGGTTGAACTTCCTGTTTTTTTCCATACATAATCTCCTTATTTATAAAAAAAGGGGGGTGGGACATCAGTCAGTCCTACCCCACGCTTTTACTCAAACTCCGAATAACCGGTGACACAAAAGCCTGTTTTGCAATAAGAACAACATACTTTTGTCACGACCTTATTCCCTGATGTTTGCGGTTTTCTATAAGCCATGTTCTGTACTTTGCTTTTCCAGGGAGAAAAAGCAAAGCGGTAACCATCTATCTGCAGTTGTACTGCCTTTTTGTCTTGTTCTTCTTCCAGACAAAAAGCGCCCCTACCATTGTTTGGGTTGCTCGCTCGAGGGGTTTACCGCGTTCCACCGGATGGGTTTCCCCAGCCGCTTCGTCACTGTGGCACTTTCAAGGATACTTAAGCATAGCCGAAGCCTTAGCTTGTTTTCCTGCCGTTACTCCAAAGAGTACCTTAGCTTATGGTTTCGCTAAGCACGAACACTACAGGCATCACAGCCTGTGCGAGCATGGACTTTCCTCAGCCTGATCAAGTCAGACCGCGATTACCCGAAAACCGCAAATTCATTAGTCAAAAATTAAAATTGACGTGTTTTTTCATTATCATCTAAGCTTGTATCTGCATTTGTGTAGTTATTTGGATTAGGTTGTGCTGGTTTGACTGCACTTGCTTGTTGATCAAGCTTTTTACCGAATACTTCACGTTCAAGGTTTGACAAGCGTTTTAAGATATCGAAATTGGTTACTGCTGCGCTCTTCGGTGCTTCTGTTTGCTGCACACGTGTTTGAGCTGCTCCTTGAGTTTTAGATAATTGAGCTACTTTTGCACTCAATCGATCGTTTTCTTCTTGTAAAGCAAGGAGTTCTTTGCTGTAAGTTTCATAATCTTTGATGATATTGTCTAAGAATTCATCAACTTCAACGGGATCATAGCCGCGCATTTTTGTTTTGAATTCTTGTTGTAAAATGTCTTTAGGACTATAAACCAAATTCGCCATATTTACACCTCTAGTTTTCATTTACGTAATAACATTTCTACCTTTTTCATTGTATAGGAAAAAAGTTGATAAATCAAACACAATATCGATTATTCACTAAAATTTTGAAGATCGTCCATACTGATCAGCCGAATTTCGTAGGGATGATCTGCTTGGTAATTCTGTGCATCTTCAAAAAAATACTTCGTTTTCCCAGGGAATTCTTCATCATAGATCAGCAGACAGCCTACTGTATGTTCAAGTATAAAACGAGTATGATTCTTTAGCTGACTAGGTGATTGGTAGGGTTGATGGCTAACAGCTTCGACATAATCTGCTAATTGTTCTGCTAATTGTTTCTTCTCTTGGTTCCCTTCATTCCAGTTATTACCAAAATCAGCAAAAGGATACAAAATACCAAGGGAAAGTTCCGGATATTCTTCTTTCAATTCCGCTACTGTTTGCACGGTCCATAGTTCAACGCCCAAATTCCCACTGACAAGTATCCATTCCACCCCTTCTTCTGCTAATTGACGGAGTTCCCTTTTTAAAACATTTTTAACAACTTGTATTTTAGGGTCATTTTCTTTAAAAACACCGAGTTCGAAACTTCGATACCCAGACACATAGATTACTTTTGACTTATCCATCTCAGATTCCTTTTCTTTCTATCTGCTTTTTTGCTATAATGTGGCCTAGGAGTGTGATTAAAGATGGTATTGCGCTATCCAAACGGCCAACCTTATTATAAGAATGCCTCTCCCGTCGAAAAAATTCAAGAAAAAAGAAAACAAATCACCGAATTCGGCAATCGGGGGATGCGCTTTGAAGAAGCAATCAATGAAAGTAATGAGTATTATCTTTCCCGCGGGTTGGCAGTTATCCATAAAAAGCCTACCCCTATCCAAATCGTGAAAGTAGACTATCCTAAGAGAAGCGCTGCTGTAATCAAAGAAGCCTACTTTACCCAAGCCTCAACCACAGACTATAATGGCGTCTATCGAGGCTTTTACTTGGACTTTGAAGCAAAAGAAACCAAGAACAAAACATCGTTTCCCTTTAAAAACTTCCATGCCCATCAAATCGAACACATGAAAGCATGCCTCGAACAAAAAGGAGTCTGCTTTGTCTTATTATGGTTTTCGACATTGAAACGCTGTTTTTATTTGAATAGTGTTCATTTGATTGCTTACTGGGATGCCCAAAAGGAAAAAGGACGCAAATCACTGCCTTTATCATTGATCGAAGAACTAGGAATAGAGATCAAAACTGGTATTTCTCCGCGGATTCCTTATTTGGACGCGGTTGATTTCTATTTATCAACATTATCTATTGAAGGAGAAAGCAAGAATGGCAAATGAACAAACTAGAAGCTCTAGACGACAGAAACAGCCTACTCCTAAAAAGAGTGTGAAGAAGAATTCGGGCAAAGGTTCTGGGAAGACTTCTGGACCACATAAAAAAGGATTGTTTATCAAAATCCTTTTAGGCATCCTCTCGTTTTTCTGTATCCTCTTTTTAGCAGGTGTAGGACTGTTCTGGTATTACGCAAAAGATGCGCCCGAATTGACAGATAAAAAATTGGACGCTACCGTATCTTCCAAATTATATACACAAGATGGCGAATTATTCGAAGATCTAGGTGCGGAAAAGCGAGAAAAGATTTCTGCAAATGAATTACCGAAAACATTGGAAGATGCGATCGTGTCAGTAGAGGATCGGCGTTTTTATAAACATATCGGGGTTGACCCTATTCGGATCATCGGTTCTGCCCTTTCTAATTTCACCTCTGGCGGTCTACAAGGCGGAAGTACTTTGACACAACAATTGATCAAACTGTCCTTCTTCTCTACCAGCGCCGAGGATCAGACTCTGAAACGGAAGGCTCAAGAAGCGTGGATGGCTGTAAGATTGGAACAGAAAAAATCGAAACAAGAAATTTTGACCTACTACGTAAATAAAGTGTACATGTCAAATGGTTTGTACGGGATGGAGACAGCTTCTGAGATGTACTTTGGTAAGAAACTATCAGAACTTTCTTTACCACAAACAGCATTGCTTGCTGGAATGCCTCAAGCCCCTTCTGCCTATGATCCTTATGTTTATCCCGATCAGGCGAAGAAAAGACGAGATACTGTTTTGTATACGATGCTTCAAAACGAAAAAATCTCTCAAACAGAATATGATCAAGCTGTCAATGTACCGGTAACGGATGGTTTGCAAGAGCTGACTCAATCTGATGACAACACTAAGATCGTCGATAATTATGTCAAAGAAGTCATCAATGAAGTACAAGAAAAAACAGATAAGAATGTCTACACAGACGGTTTAGAGATCTATACGAATTTGGATCTGGATGCTCAAAAGAAACTATATGATATCGTCAATACGGATCAGTATGTCTCTTATCCAGACGACGAGATGCAAGTTGCCTCCACGCTTATCGACACAAATACCGGGAAAGTCAAAGCCCAGATTGGCGGGCGTCACATCGCAGAAGACGTGACTTTAGGCAACAACTTAGCAGTGAATACTTCCCGTGATTTTGGTTCTACGATGAAACCTGTCACAGATTACGGACCAGCTTTTGAATATTTGAAATATTCTACTGGAAAAACTATCACTGACGCACCGTATAACTATGAAGGCACTTCTACTCCTGTAGGAAACTGGGATAATCAATATATGGGCACCATTACTTTACGCCAAGCACTTTACTTATCCCGTAATGTTCCAGCAGTCAAATTATTCAATGAAGTCGGTTCAGATAAAGTGGCTTCTTTCTTAAAAAATCTTGGGATCGAATACAGTACGATCCATCAATCGAATGCGATCTCTAGTAATACGGAAGAACAAGATGGGACAAAATACGGAGCTTCTTCCTTAAAAATGGCAGCAGCCTATGCGGCTTTCGCCAATGGAGGAACCTATTACAAACCTCAATATGTTAATAAAATCGTCTTCCAAGACGGTACAGAAGAAACTTATGAACCTGATGGAAAAACAGCCATGTCTCCAGAAACAGCTTATATGATCACAGACATTTTAAAAGATACAATCACTGAAGGTACTGGTACGAATGCGCAAATCGCTGGGTTATATCAAGCCGGTAAGACCGGAACATCAAATTATACAGATGACGAGTATGCGAAACTTGGTATTTCTTCTGGTGTATATCCAGATATCCTATTTGCGGGCTATACACCCAATTATTCGATTTCCGTGTGGACAGGTTACAACAATAAAATGACACCTGTCACTTCAGAATCGTCACACGTGGCCTCTGATGTTTATCGCGAGCTTATGCAGTATGTTTCAGCTAACGTGACAAATACAGACTGGGAGATGCCAAGTGGCTTGATTCGTGTGGGCGGTGAACTGTACTATAAGGATCAATATACAGTGAGATCAAATACAGTTGCGCCATCAACAACTATTCCTTCTTCCAGCTATGTCCAGACTCCTGGAAGTTCAACAACAGAGACGACGACTCAAACTAGCTCTACTAGTCAAAGTGAATCAACCGCTGAGTCCTCAACAGAAAGCACGACAGCAGAGACAAGTGAGCCAGCGTCATCAACGACGGTTTCTTCTTCTTCATCTGAAGAAAGCTCGACGCCGTCTTCATCTGCTCCTCCTGCTTCTTCCAGTGAACCAGCAACTAGCGAAGCGGATGCTGCAAATGACCATACACCATCCAGTAGCACCTCAGCTTCTGGAAACAGATAGAAAAAAGAAACCACGTCTACAGGCGTGGTTTCTTTTTTAGCGTCTTTTCTTTTAGGCGCATCCGATTTTTCCCATCTTGACATATTGATAGCAAAGGACACACCTCACACTTAGGATTTCTTGCTGTACAATGATATCTACCGAAAAAAATCAGTGTATGATGTGTCTTTACCCATAATTCTTGTGGCACTTTCCGCATCAGTGTTTCTTCTACTTCCATGACCGAGGCATCTAGTTTGCAGATCCTCAGTCGTTTTGAAACACGCTCAACATGGGTATCTACTGCGATTGCTGGTATCCCGAATGCATCTCCTAATACGACATTTGCCGTTTTTCTGCCCACGCCAGGAAGAGACATCAATTCTTCTCTTGTCGTTGGTACTTGTCCGTCGAAACGTTCAATCAGCTGCTGTGCACACACTTTGATATTTTTTGCTTTGTTACGATACAAACCAATCGTTTTTATTTTGAGGATGATTTCATCGATTGAAGCATCTGCTAATGCATCAGGTGTTGGGAAGGAGGCAAACAAATCTGGCGTTGCTTTATTTACTGATACATCTGTCGCTTGGGCACTTAAGATCACTGCAATCAATAACTCAAATGGATTATTGTGTTTCAGTTCTCCGTGTGCTTCTGGGAACATTTCATACATCGTTTCTAGAGCTTCCATTGTCTTTTGTTTGCTTAACATATCCTGCTACTCCTCCAACCAATTTTTCAGCGAAACTTTTGGCAATTCTTCTTGTTGAGTCGGCTGCTCTACTTCTCTTTGAAGAAGTTGCTGTTTCCTTCGTTTTTGGTCTTCTTCTACTTGCTGTTTTGTACGTAGATTTTTTCTTTCCCACGATAGCAAAATGCGGTCAACGTAATTAAAACTATAAGCCTGATTCAATACGGCTTCCCGCAGTGCTAGCTTCAAAATTTCCGGCTGATAATGGTCTTCTTCTAGCCATTGTCCGATCCGCTGGAACTCGATCGAAGAAAGCGGGCGTCCAAATTCTTGTTCAAATAATTGATACACTGACTGGATTTCTTTTTCTTGTGTTTTTTCTTCGTATTTTTTTTCTTGTGTTTTTAAATACTCACCTAATTGATCATAAATAGGGTAAAGATTATATCGATCTGCTTTTTTACCATTGACAATCGTCGTTTCTATCTTGATAAATCCATTTGTTACGAGACGATCCAGTATTTGAAAAATCTGATCTTGTTTGATTCCCATATCCATAGCAATCATCTGCAAATCAGGGAAAGTATCTCCTTCAAGCTGTGCCATGTGCAACTGTAGAACAAATAAAAATTCTTCAGATTGCAGACCGATCCTATGATAATTTTTAAGTAAAAGATTAGATATGACTGTTTGTCCAGCGCTTAAGTAATTTTCTAAATTCAACATGATTTCTCCTCCGCTCAATCACAGTATACGTAAAAAAAACATGGGAAGCAAGAACAGGTTTCTTTTCTATTGCTTCACTGATCGGTCAGATTTATAGTGTCGTCTACTTGATTTTTGTTTGTTTATGTTTTTGATGCGCATCTTCACTTTTCGGAATAAATAAATTAAGTAGATTTTGCTATTCCTTATAATGTTGACAAGGAAACAAAATCACTATACACTATTTTTGTTTCCAAGTTAACATTATTTCATAAAGGAGTTTTTTAAATGTTCAGTTTCACAAATAAACATTCTAAAGTTTTTGGATATATTTCTGTCTTATTCACTGGATTAGGATTTACTATCGTCAGTCCTGTACTTCCTTTTTTAGCGCTGCCTTATTCCCACTCCGCACATCAGCAAGCTTTCTATATCACTTTGCTCATGTCTGTTTATGCTCTAGCTGCCTTCTTATCTGCCCCCATTCTCGGTAGCTTAAGTGATCATTTTGGGCGTCGTCCGATCCTTATTATCAGTTTATTAGGATCAAGTATTGGATATTTGATTTTTGGTTTAGGAAATTCGATATGGATGTTGTTCCTTGGTCGTATCATTGAAGGATTGACAGCAGGAGAAATCTCCACCTTATACGCTTACTTTGCCGACATCACGGAACCTAATGAAAGAACCAAAGTTTTTGGATGGATGGGTGCTTTAGTCGGTATAGGAACAACGCTTGGTCCTATTATAGGTGGTCTATTAGCTGAATTGGGGAATTCTGTTCCTATATTTATGGGAGCACTCTTTACTTTCTTAAATGCCGTTTATGGCTACACATTTATGCAAGAAAGCCTTCCAATAAAAAAACGTTCAGTAGATTTAAGTTTTTCCCATGTAAGACCTTTTCACCAATTAAAACAATTATTCAAGATTTCATCCGTTATTCCTTTATTGACAGCCGGTTTTGCTGTTTGGTTAGCAGCTGGCTCTCTTCAATCTATCTTTTCTCAATTTTCGATTGACACCTTTCAGTGGAGAGCGGGGCTGGTTGGTTTAAGCTTCTCTTTGATTGGAATCTTGGATATTGTCTCGCAATTGTTCATTATGCCTCGATTGCTCAAAAAAATTTCAGAACAGCAGATCACAAGAATAGGAATGTACAGTGAAATCCTCGCCTATTTATTCATCACATTATCTGGAATTCTTCTACTGCCGATTTTGTTTTTATTTGGGATTATCTGTTATGGTTTTGGCGATTCTATTTTTACTCCTGTATTCAATGGCCAACTATCCAATTCTGTCTCAGAAAACCAGCAAGGTCTTGTAATGGGCGGTACCCAAAGCATACAATCTCTATCGCGCGTCATCGGCCCGCTAATCGCAGGACAGCTTTATCCCGTAGCACCATTTCTTCCGACGATATTCGGGTTTTTGCTTATGATTTTTGCCTATTATTATTACAATATAAAACATTAGTTTCATTTGCTACTTCGTATAAATTCTCTGTATCGACCGATAAAACGAAATACTGTGTCAAATTCTTCTTTTGACATATTTTCAAATACAGCAGCATCTCGCTGGACCCATTTTTGATGGAGCTGCTCGTGTCTATTCCTTATTTTTTGTCCGATTGGCGTCAATTGAAAATAGATTTCTTTTTTATTCTCTTCGCTTTGATAAGTGTTTATGATCCCTCTGGCTATCAGCTTTTTTGTTAACTTACTGATGGCTCCTCTAGTCATATAACTAGCATTCGCTAATTTTGTCACGTTAGGATCAGGGATTTTCCCGATATGTTCAATCACTTCTAGTTCATTTAGCGTAAATCCTGCAAATTCTTTTTCCATTTCTGGTTTATTACGATGAATAATCTCATTAGCTAAATCCAGATATTCTTCTATTAGCAGCTGTCTTTTATCCATTTCTACACCTTCTTTTTCTTTCATTATATTATTTTTTTGTTTCCTAAACAACAAAGTTAAAAGGATTTTGTAGTAAAAAAGAGAATGAAATCAAGAAAAAAGGGGTTTGACAAAAATGTCATAACCCTTTTTTCCGAATAAACGGTGTTTAAACATCATCTTCTGTTTCTAGTTCATACGGCTGTCCTTCATATGTGTACTCCGTATTCAATGTGCCGTCATTTTCATCTGAGTAGATGCGCCGACTGAAAGGAAAACGATGAGAAGCATTATCTTTCGCATCTTCTGCTGGCATCGTATAATATTCCTCTTGTGTTTCATTCAATTGAGAGAGCACTTGCTCCGCCAACTCATCTATATTGATCGTCGACTCTTTCGCAACATTTTTATAATCTTCTAAAAATGCATCTTGTTGGACAAAATATTCTTTATTCATCTTCTTTCTCACCTTTCTTTTCAAGTTCAAGTAAAACTGCTTGTTCTTTTATGTAACAGCTTTATCTTTGTTGCTTATTGTGACAAAAAATGCGAAGAAAGACAACTAATTGTACTTTTCACAAAAAGACAGAGGGTCGTGACAAAAAATGCGTCACAACCCTTTTTCCAAAATAAACGGTAATCAGTCAAAACTAAACAGCTCTTTCATAACCGCTCCCGTCTGTCTTTCTTTATTGTGCTGTTTCGATTTCGCCTAGCGCTGCTTGTGCAAGTAGGTTCAAGTAATTCCAAGGACGGTCAAAATGTGGTTGGAAGAAGAAGTCTGAAAGAGCAAGATCTTCTACAGTCATTTTATTTTGAACAGCTAAAGACATAGTATTTGCTGATTGCGTAATGTCGTATTTAGACATGAACTGAGCACCAACGATACGATTTGTGCCTTTTTCATAAACTAACTCCATCATTACTTTTTCGGTAGTCGGCATGAACTCTGGACGATAATTGTCTTCAAATACCGTTGCTTGGACTTCTAAATCGTTCAATGTTGCGCTTTCTTTGGTTACTCCTGTCGAGCCAATCGTCCAGCCAAATAGATAAAGTCCTGAAGTTCCTTGAGTCCCACGATACGCCATTTTATGCTCTGTCAAGTTATTTCCTACAAGCAATCCTTGGCGCACGGCATTTGTTGCCAGAGGAATATAGTTTTGTGTACCACTTGGATTGTAGTTGACTACTGCTGAATCTCCAGCGGCAAAAATGTCTGGATCACTTGTTTGCATGTATTCATTTACTTTGATTGCCCCGTTCGGCAGTGTCTCTACTTTTCCTTCGATCAGTTTTGTATTTGGACGGAAGCCCACACATAAAATGACCATATCTGTATCAAATGTATCTGTTGGTGTAGCTACTTGTTTCACTTTTCCTTCTTCATCTGTGATGAATTCAGTGACATTTTCACCTAGTGCAAGAGTGACACCGCGGTCTGTCAATTCTTTTTCTAGGATATCTGTGAATGGTTTATCTAGATATTTATTCAAGATGCGGTCTAACCCATCAATCAATGTTACTTGTTTTCCAGATTCGACAAAAGCTTCGACTAATTCAATACCGATATACCCACCACCAACGATTACTACACGTTTCGCTTCTTTCGCTTGTGCAATGATTTCATTTGCTTGGTTGTAGTTTTTGCATAGGAGTACATTTTTTGCATCAATTCCACTAATCGGTGGGATGATAGGCCATGAACCAGTTGTCATTACTAATTTATCATAAGAAACCGTTTCTGTTTCTCCTGTTTTCAGATCTTTTGCCGTCACTGTTTTGTTTTCTGTATCGACGTCTGTTACATCGTGTTCCATTTTAACTGTTGCTCCTAATGAAGATAATTCTTCAGGGTTTGAGTAGAACAAGCCTGCTGGGTCTTTTACTACTCCGCCGACATAAAGTGCGATACCGCAAGATAAGAAAGAAATATTGTCATTTCTTTCATATACTGTCACTTCTGCTTCTGGATGATTTTTTAAAATACTTTTTACAGCTGCAGTACCTGCATGAGTACAGCCAATTACTACTACTTTCATTTATGGTCCCTCCGATTAACATTTTGTCCTTCGACAAAATTACTATAACAGAAATAAAACGGATACAACAGTTTAATGCTTGTGAATTCACAAAGGTTTATTTGTAGTTTTACTCATTTACAATCATAGAAATCCATTGTTAGCAAGATTCTTATTGTGATAATATTCACTTTAACATTTGTCCTTGTGAATAAAAGACAAAAAAATAAAAAAAGCTAGCGTTTTTTTACGCAGCCAGCTTTTTTAGGTGTAACACTTGTAGAAACTGTTTTTACATTTGTGCCTTTTTTGCTGATTCTTTACAGTCTGGACAAAGTCCATACAATTCCAGCCGATGTTCGTTAATCTCAAAATCAGTCAGCCTACTCGCAGCCATTTCTATATCTTCTAACCCTGGGTAATGAAAATCAACGATCTTACCACAGTTTTCGCAAATCACATGATAGTGACGCTTTGAGCTGAAATCAAAACGGCTAGAAGCATCGCCGTACTTCATTTCTTGAACAAATCCAATCGAAGTAAACAGACGAAGATTGTTGTAAACGGTCGCAACACTCATGTTTGGGAAACGATGTTCAAGTGCTTTATAAATCTCATCAGCTGTTGGATGGGAATGATGTTCAATCAAATATTCTAAAACCGCGTACCGTTGAGGTGTGATTCGAATGTTCTCTTTTTTTAACTTTTCGATAACCTCTTCGACTAACTTATTTTCCATGTAAACACCCCACGTTGTTATTCTCGTCTTATCATACTATTTTTACATTTTAAAATCCACTTAACATGAAAAGAAAATTCAATTTTATTGTATTTTAATGAAAAAAAGACGTAAAACAGTCATGTTCACCATTCTACGTCTCTATTCAACTAACTCTTTTCTTATCATAGATTTTTGTGTTTTCTTTTCATCTGTAAAAGCCTTCCACATAAACCTATTTATAGAGAAACTAGTTTATTTACATTTCTTGGTAAAGGGCTGTAGATAAATAACGTTCACCATTGTCGGGAACGACTGCTAATACCTTTTTGCCTTTTCCTAGTTCTTTTGCGACTTTTAATGCGGCAGCAATTGCAGCGCCAGATGAGATACCTACTAAAATTCCTTCTTTTCGTCCGACTTCTCTAGCTGTTTCCATCGCTTCGTCTCCAGTCACGGAAAGGACTTTATCATATACAGAGGTATCCAGTGTTTTAGGAACAAAGCCTGTACCGATCCCTTGGATTTTGTGAGGACCTGCTTCTTTTCCTTCTAAAATGGCAGATTCTGCCGGTTCTACCCCTACTAATTCGATCTTTGGATACACACGTTTTAATTCTCGGCCAGCGCCAGTGATTGTCCCGCCTGTCCCGATACCTGCGACAAAAGCGTCCAATCCATTTACTCCAAAGGCTTGATGAATCTCTGGACCAGTCGTTTTTTCATGTACAAGAGGATTTGCTTCATTTTCAAATTGTAATGGTAAAAAGTAGCCATTTTCTTTTGCCAAACGTTCTGCTTCTCTAATGGATCCAGAAATACCATCCACACCAGGCGTCAGAATCAACTCTGCGCCGTATCCTTTCATCAATAAACGTCTTTCGATACTCATCGTCTCAGGCATCACGATAATGACTTTATATCCTTTCGCGACTCCTACCATCGACAATCCGATTCCTGTATTTCCGGAGGTAGGTTCAATGATGGTATCTCCTGGTTTCAGTAATCCATCATGTTCCGCTTTTTCTATCATACTTAGAGCAATCCGGTCCTTTACACTTCCTCCTGGATTAAAAAACTCAAGTTTCACAAATACATCTGCTGAATCTTCTGGTACGATTTTATTTAATTTGACGATTGGCGTTTTACCAATCAATTCGGTGACTGAGTTATAGATAGCTGTCATCTTCAATTCCTCCTTGTCTTTGCTCTTCCCTACTTATCATAATACAATCTGTTCATTTCTGGCGAGTGATTCGTCTTTGACTAGCAAAAAAAAGACAAAGATATACCAGATATGGTAGTTTCTTTGCCTTTTTATCTAAATCACACGTTTAGTTCTTGTCCGACTAATAAAGAATAACTGGACATGGACATGCCGTTTTTCGCCATTAGATCATCAACAGACATGCCAAATTTTTGTGCAATATCCCATAGCGTATCTCCTGATACAACTGTATATGTTTGACTACTATTTGTATCCGCACCTGTTGCCGAAGATGATGATGACGTTGAAGTCGTCGTAGTAGTAGTTGTTGTTGTACTTGTAGTTGTTGTGGTCGCCGAACCAGTTGATGGTGTATCAAAACGGGTTAAATTATAAGTATTAATCAATGAGTTCAATTTGGTTCCATAATCTGGATCGGTAGCGTAACGACCTGTCAAGTACGCTGTTGCATCATAAAAACTTGTTGTATTGCTTTTCCATACACCAGCATAATGATAATCGCCTGTTGAAAAACTGGTTGAACGAAGAACATTTGCATGGTCTTGGAAGGATTCCCAATAAGAAGAATATTTTCGGAATGGTTCATTCATCGTTACCCATTGTCCGTTTACATATTCTTTGGTTGCCATATAAACGACCTGTCCGTTATAGCTTCCTTTTACACCGAACAAATTATAATTGGGCGCACTAGCTAATCCGGAAGTACCATATGCACTTTCCAACAACGCTTGAGCGATCATGACTGAAGCATACAAGTCATTACTTGCAGCAACTTCTGATGCAGACCAGCCGATTTGATCGATAAACGCTTGAGGATCAGCGACTGTTTGAGATCCTTGTTCATCTGCATGAACACTTTGCGGTACCGCTGTAACCATCATCGGCCCAACTAAAAGACTCGTTCCAATTAAAGGAGCAATCGCTTTTTTATTGATCACCATGTTTCTTTTAGGTCTATGGTGTCGGGCACTGCGGGTCTTCAGCTCTTGCATTCAAATTCCTCCTCAAAATAAAAAAACTTAATAAAAAGTTCTCTTCTTAAAACAAACTTAATTAATTAAATTATACTTTTAATTCTCAAGAAACACAAACTAATCCGAAGAATTCTTTGTTTTGTCATTTAAATGTAATATAACAGAAAACGAAAAGTAACATTGATTTATTCTTACCACCACATAAAAAACAGCTGCCTCCAACTTGCAGACAGCTGTCTTTATCATTCAAACAATGATTGGTGTCTATGATAATTGATTGTACGTATTCACAACATTTTCTACTGTAAATCCAAACTCTTCTAAAATTTTAGCACCAGGAGCAGATGCACCGAAATGATCGATGGTAATCGTTGTTCCTTCTGTACCCACATAGCGTTCCCATCCGAATGATGCAGCAGCTTCGATCGCCACGCGTTTCTTCACTGCTTTAGGAAGTACGCTTTCTTTGTATTCAGAAGATTGTTTTTCAAACAGGTCGAAGCTTGGCATAGAGACAACAGAAACATCTTTCCCGTTTTCTGCCAATTCTTTTTGAGCTTTCACAGCTAAATCAACTTCAGAACCAGTTGCAATCAAAATACCTTCTGGTGTTTCTCCTTTAGCTGGAGAAAGAACGTACGCGCCTTTTTTGACCATTTCATCTGCTGCTTCTTTTGTAGAAGGCAATACAGGAAGGTTTTGGCGGCTCAATACAAGGATAGTAGGCGCATCAGTAGTCTCCATCGCCACTTTCCAAGCAGCACGTGTTTCATTTCCGTCTGCTGGACGAATCACTTGGACACCAGGCATGCAACGAACAGAAGCTAATTGTTCAATCGGTTCGTGTGTTGGTCCGTCTTCTCCGACAGCAACGGAGTCATGTGTCAAAACGTAAACAACAGGCGTATGTTGAATCGCTGCTAAACGAACAGCTGGTCTTAGGTAATCGACAAAGACAAAGAATGTTCCGCCATAGATACGAGTTCCGCCATGAAGTTGGATACCATTCATAGCCGAAGCCATCGCAAATTCGCGAACGCCAAACCAGATGTTACGTCCTTCATAATGTTCAGGAGTAAAATCTTTATCAGCAGCTACCATTGTATTATTGGAACCTGATAAATCTGCTGAACCGCCCCAGAAACTTGGTATAGCTTTCGATAATTCTTGGATGACTTCTTTACTTGAAACACGGCTTGCTTGACTGCTTCCTACTTCATAAGTTGGCAATTCTGCATCCCAGTTTTCTGGCAGTTTGCCATCAAAGGCATCTTCAAATTGTTGTGCCAATTCAGGATAAGCTTTTTTATAATTGGCAAACATTTCATTCCATGCATCTTCAGCTTTTTGTCCTTCTTCTATCATTGTTTGATGGAAGCGGGCAGCTACTTCTTCAGGAACAGTGAAGTCTGGATAATCCCATCCGTAAACTTCTTTAGCCATCTTGATACCCTCTTCGCCAAGAGGAGCACCATGAACAGCAGATGTTCCTTCTTTAGGAGCACCGTAGCCGATGACTGTTTTTACTTCGATCAACGTGGGTTTATCTGTTTCAGCTTTTGCTTGTTCAATCGCTTTAGAGATTGCTTCTAAGTCATTTCCGTCTTTCACTAAGATATGTTGCCAGCCATATGCTTCATAACGAGCACCAACATTTTCTGTGAACGCTTTTGAAGTTGGACCATCTAATGAAATATCGTTTGAATCATATAAAACGATTAATTTACCTAACTTCATATGACCTGCCATCGAACTTGCTTCTTGAGAGACTCCTTCCATCAAGTCTCCATCCCCACAAATTGCATACGTATAATGATCCATTATGTTGAAGTTTTCTTTGTTATAAGTTGCTGCAAGGTGTGCTTCTGCCATCGCCATACCAACAGCCATTGCAATCCCTTGGCCTAATGGGCCTGTAGTAGCTTCTACACCATCTGTATGATGGACTTCAGGATGTCCTGGTGTCTTAGAATCCCATTGACGGAATTGTTTCAAATCATCAATTGTCACTTGATAGCCAGCTAAATGAAGTAAACTATATAACATTGCTGACCCATGTCCTGCTGAAAGAATGAAACGGTCGCGATCAGCCCAATTTTTGGATGTCGTTGGATTTACTTTCAGGTGTTTTGTCCATAACGCATATGCCATAGGTGCTGCGCCCATCGGCAATCCAGGATGTCCTGAGTTTGCTTTTTGGACTGCTTCAATACTTAATGTACGAATTGTGTTAACGCCAAGTTGGTCAATTTTGTCAAACAAAATAACCCCTCCTATTAATTTAGGTTTTTTTTACCTTTATTTCTTACACTCTCATTCTATAAGATGTCACACGAAAAAGCAATCATTTTCAGTATTTTTTACTAAAAGTTGTCATTTCGGTTGTGTAAGCCTTTTTTCTTTTGGATTTCTTTTAATTTTTCCGGGGTCACGTCATTGCCCTCAGGATCGACGATTTTCATTCCTTCGATATGATGACGCATACCGGAACGAAAAGCTTCCAAATACTCTTTGCGCAAGTTGATTTGTTCTTGTTCTTCGGCTTTCGAGAGACCATTTTCCTTCTTTTTACGTGCGAGTTCATTGATCCGCTCTATTTTTTCAGGTGACAGCATGCTCAGCCCTCCTTTTACTCTCCTTCATATTATATAAAAACTGAAAAAAAAACAACTAGATAAACTAAATAAAATACGAACATTCGTTTGATTTAGCGCTTTTTATATGGTACTATTTATTTATCAAGTGAAAGAAGGTGTACCTTGTGGCCCGACAAACTGAATCAAGACAAATTGAAGTCTTACGTTATATCCATGAACAAGTAACCCAAAAAGGATACCCGCCAACTGTCCGTGAAATCGGGGAAGCTGTTCAGCTTTCTTCTACTTCTACTGTTCACGGTCATCTTGCACGGCTTGAAAAAAAAGGGTTTATTCAAAGAGATCCGACGAAACCTCGTGCAATCGAGTTGACAAAACAAGGTTTAGAAAAGATTGGGATTCGTCCAACAACTATACCAGTACTTGGCGTAGTAACAGCTGGAGAACCAATTTTAGCAGTAGAGGATGCTTCGGACTTCTTTCCGATCCCTCCTAATCTTTCTTCTGAAGAAGGCAGTCTCTTTATGCTGACGATTCGTGGAGATAGTATGATCAATGCTGGAATTTTGGATGGCGATAACGTGATCGTTCGGAAGCAGGAAACGGCACAAAACGGTGATATCGTCATTGCAATGACTGCAGAGGATGAAGCGACTTGCAAACGATTCTATAAAGAAAAAAACTACTTCCGTCTTCAACCTGAAAACGACTTACTCGAACCAATCATTTTAGATCAAGTATCTATATTAGGACGAGTAGTAGGGCTCTATCGTAGTCATATCTATTAATTAGTACTAAAAAAGAAAATTGTTTAAAACCGAGTTTGAGACCATTGTCTCAAACTCTTTTTTCGCCCAAGTTCTTCTTCTTTCAATTTTTTATCACTTCCCTCTTTACAAACCGAACAAATATTCGTATACTAAATATACGAACAATTGTTCGTATAAATTAACGAGGTGAGAATTCATGAAATCAATGAGACGTCTTGGCTTAGTATTAACTGTTTTGTTTTTAGGTATTATTATTGGTAATTTCGGCATACGTCCAGCTTTACTTGTGTTTGTTCCGTTATTTACTTTGTGGTTCATGTTGTGGGATGAAAAGAAGTACCGTCAATCTGAGCGGCGCAGAATTCATGAAGATCATTTCTATCATGAACCCTACTACAGATCCAGGCAATCATAATGAGGATTGACTGCTAATTGTTCAAAAGACAAAAAGTTAAACTTTTACGAGGGTGTGACAAAAATCGGTCACATCCTTTTTTTCGAACCTTTACTGGACTTTGACTGGTTCCATTTATAAAAAAATAGCGACCCTCAAGCGTCAGAGTGCCTATCTGACTTTTGAGGGTCGCTTTAAAATCGCTTTTTCTGCTTAATATTCCATTAATGTAATAATGTCGTATCCTTTGATTTTGTCACGTCCATGGAGATCCATCAATTCGATCAAAAATGCGCAGCCTACGACTACACCACCTAATTGTTCGATCAGTTCGATTGTCGCTTTGATCGTTCCACCAGTAGCCAGCAAATCGTCACAAATCAACACACGCTGACCTGGTTTAATGGCATCCTTATGCAATGTCAATGTATCTGTTCCATATTCTAATCCATAAGTCACTTCGATGGTTTCTCGAGGTAATTTTCCTTTTTTGCGGACTGGTGCAAAACCGACTCCTAACTCATAAGCAACAGGACATCCTACGATGAACCCACGTGCTTCTGGTCCAACTACCATATCAATTCGTTTTTCTTTTGCATAATTTACGATTTGCTTCGTAGCTTCCCGATAAGCGTCACCATCTGCCATCAGCGGGGAAATATCTCGGAACACAATTCCTTTTGACGGATAGTCGGGAATACTGGCAATATAATCTTTTAAATCCACTCTTTGTTTCCTCCTAGGTTGTTAACCATTTCTTTATGGTAGGAATATCGCTCAAAAGCAAAAATTCCTCAACTTTGATTTTATTTAGCCGCCGCTGGTATAATTTGCTCTCAGTCAAAGGATGACTTTCTGGGCTGGCGACTTTTTGTAAAACACCGTTCTCTATTGTAACAAATTTCAATTCAAAAAACACCTGTATCATAAAAATTAATAATTTTTCAGGGATACGCAAATATTGAGCTACTGCTTTTATTTTATGACGTATATCTATTCGTTCTTGAGAATGGATCAATTTAAACAATTTTGCGTACTGTTCTCTTGTGCCTACCCCATTCAAATAAGCCTCATCAGGTGAAATCCCCATCAGATAAACACGATTGAATGAATAAGACCCAAAGACTTCTTTCAGCTTTGCTAAATCATCTGGACAATCCATAATAACCAGAGATTTCGGTTTTCTTTTTTCAATTACTGCGTGTATAGAATCCATTCCTTCGAAAACAATCGCCGTTTCTTGGATGCGCTCCGGCACGAATTTCAACGTCGAAGAATCAAAAGCTAAATAAAGACTGTCTTCAAATGTTCGGCTCTGTTCACGGAAACGTTTTGCCCGCCAATCAAATACCTGCAGACCACCTACTGCAAAATCAGATACCATCAGTTGTGGTTTCTTACGTCCATTCCATTCATTGATCGAAAGCTTTCCTACTACATCTACTAGATTATTCAACAGTTCTTCTTCTTGAGTTCCAAAACCAAAAGCGACCGCATCAAGCTGACTAGATTCATCGGAAAGGATAAATTTCAGATGCTGTTGGTTTGCTCCGATTCTTTTGACATTCGCTGCTTGGACTTGCCGAAATAAAAATTGAGGTAAAGGATTATCTGTACCAAATGGCGCTAATAATTTTAGTTCATCAATACGCTCTACTGTTACTTCATTCGGAAGTAGCACTTCATCAATTCTTAATTCAGGTCCTCTTGTCAAATCGATTTGACGATCGACTATATATTGGTTCATCTTCTCCTGTAGTATTGTGACATTTTCACTTGGCATCGTTAACCCGACTGCTGCATGATGTCCTCCAAAATAAGTAAATAAATCCCGCATCTGGTCAAGCATTTCAAAAAGGTTCAAGGCTTCAACACTACGTCCAGAACCTTTAGCTGATCCGTCTTCTTTTAAAGTAAGAACAAGCGTTGGTTTACCAGTTTCGTTCATTATTTTTCCTGCAACAATACCTAAAACACCTTCATGCCATCCTCGGTTTACCAATAGATGGATATGATTCTCCTTATTGACCATTGCTAATGCTTCTTCTGTTATCTGCTCTACGATTGCTTTTCTTTCTTCATTGATTTCATTCAATTTTTTTGCTTGAATGGATGCCTCTTCTTCGTCAAACGTTGCAAGCAATGAAACGGCAGGTCGCGGGTCACCCATCCGACCAATGGCATTTAGTCTGGGCGCAATCGAAAAACCGATCGTTGTTTCGTCTGCATCTCTCATTTTTACGCCACTTTCTTCAAACAGCGCCTGAAGTCCTATCCGTTCTGAATGATGGATGGCATCGATTCCTAATGAAACAAGGATTCGATTCTCATCAGTCAATGAAACTAAATCGGCGATCGTTCCTATCGCTACTAAATCCAAAAATTCTGCAGGTGGTTCTTCCAACAATGCAGAAGCTACTTTGAATGCTACTCCGACTCCTGCCAGATCTGGAAATGGATATTGCCCCGCTGGATGACGAGGATGAACAATCGCATAGGCGTCTGGTAATTTCTCAGGTAGCTCGTGATGGTCTGTAATGATCACGTCTACACCAGCTTGCTGAGCATATGCTACTGCCTCATGTCCTGCTACCCCGTTATCAACAGTGATGATCAACTGGATGCCTTCTTGGATCTTTTCTTGGTATACCGATTGGTTTGGTCCATACCCGTGCTCAAATCGATTTGGCAAAAATACTTCTACTTCTGCGCCAAGTAATTCCAGTGTTTCTTTCATTACCGTTGCACTGGTGATTCCGTCTGCATCATAATCACCGTAAACGAGGATTTTTTCTCCACTGATTACAGCTTCTTGTATTCGACTGATTGCTTTATCCATATCGTGCATCAGATACGGATCATGTAGTTCTTGTTCTTTTGGATGTAAAAATCGGTTGATATCCTCTTCCTCATGGTAACCTCTTTGCCACAGTAACTTACCGACAAATGGAGATAATTTCAATTCACGGATCATTTGGAGAAAGGATTCAGAAGGCTCTGTCTCGCTTAACTTCCAATCAAAATTTGCTTGTCTCACTTTCTCACTCCTAACTTAGTTATTATAGCAAAGGAAATCAGCAAAAAAAAGCAGAAAGAAAGAATAAAAATAGATCAGATCCGCTAGACTGATGTTCAGCAGGACCCGATCTTTTATACGACCATTTATGAAATATCCCTATTAGTCAAAATAATTGAAGCTTTGTTTTGGCGCTTGCGTTTTTTGTTCTTCCGGTGCTTTCAATTGACTGATTTGTGCTGTTTTCGCTTGTAATTCCGCCTGATAAGCAGCTTCTAACTCTGCGCGTTCGTTTCTAAACTCGCGTTGTTGTTCTTCTTTTGCTTCTTCAATTTTCTTTTGCAGATCTGTTTGGTATTCTGATATTTCCTGAGTCAGCTGCTTGATTTGCTTTTTTTGCTGCCATAGTGTTGCCGAAGCAGTTAAGAATACAATCAGTGCACCAATCAGCGCAGAACCGATAATCACTAAGATCAACGGTGCAGAAAAGGAAGTGAAGCCAAAACTTACAGGGACATTTTTATTGTTCAATACAGCAAAAAGAACAATAATCAAAACTAAGATAAATCCAAGAATCACATTGCTTTGCTTTTTCAATTCCTCCACCTACTTTTTGTTAAAAATTCCGCTGGCTAAATAATCACCAATCGTTGGAAACAGCGTATAAAATTTTGATGCAACTTCTAAAATAAACGGTTGATTGATTTCTCGTTTTGGATGTCTCATATTGCGGACGATCATTTTTGCCAACTTAGTAGGTTCTAAAACGATTTGCCCGACTTTTTCCAAATAGCTTCCGCTTGGATCAGCCTTGTCAAAGAAATCTGTCTCGATTGGACCTGGATTTACTGTCGTAACAGCTACACCAAGTGGTTTCAATTCTAATCGCAAGGCGTTGGAAAAGCCAAGGACTGCAAATTTCGTGGCAGAATAAACCGTTGATTTTGCAGTTGCCATTTTCCCAGCCATTGAGGCGATATTAATAATATGTCCTTGTCTTCTTTCTGCCATATCGATCGCAAATTTTTGTGTCAAAACCATCATTCCTAAGATATTGACTTCAAACATATCGTACGCTTTTCCAAGATCGAATGTAAGGAAGTCCTCGAAAATACCAAATCCAGCATTGTTTACCAGAATATCGACACGTCCAACTTCTTCCATTACTTTTTCATATAGTTCATCCACACTATAAGGATCGCTGACGTCTACTTTGAAAGCATAAGCCTCTTTGCCGCTCAAGCGTCTGCACTCATCTCTGACACCTTCTACAAATGCCATTCTTCGTGCGCAACTTATAACGATTGCTCCTTGCTTTGCTGCTTCATAACAGATTTGCGCGCCTAGACCACCTGAACTACCTGTTACTAAAACAACTTTATCTTCTAAATTCATGCCTCATCCTCCTCACGAAATGGTATCTCAATGCTATCAAAATCTTTCATGATCGTCGTGTTTTCAAACACTTCTTTTGCTTCTTTTTCAAGCTCTAGAGCTGCTTTTCCTAAATATCTTGCACTGATATGAGTAAGCAACAGCCGTTTTGCCTGCGCTTCTTTTGCAACTTCAGCAGCTTGATGAGTCGTAGAATGGAAATAGTTATGCGCCATTCTTGCTTCATCTTTATTAAATGTGCTTTCATGTACCAAAATATCACTGTTTTCCGCAAGCACAACAGAATTATGTGTTTTTCTCGTGTCGCCTAAAATAGTCACGATCCGCCCTTTTTTATTTGGGCCTACGAAATCTTTTCCATTGATCGTCCGACCATCTTCTAGTTGGATCGTTTCCCCTTGCTTCAACTTGCCGTACAGGGGTCCAGCCGGAATGCCTAATTCTTTCAGACGATCCACCTGCAATTCTCCTTTATGATCATGTTCAACCACACGATAACCGAAACTGTCGATTCCATGATTTAGTTTTTTTGCATAAACAGAAAATTGCTGATCAGTAAAAATCGGGTCTGTTTCATTTAACTCGATGAATTTCAGCGGATAACTTAACCGTGTTTGCGAAATGCCTAAAGAGACTTTTATGTATTCCTCTATCCCTTTTGGCCCGTAAATCTCTAATGGCGTATCCCCACCTTGAAATGAACGGCTGCTGATGAGTCCAGGAAGCCCAAAAATATGATCGCCGTGTAAATGTGTAATGAAAATTTTACCGATTTTTCTCGGACGGATAGTCGTTCGCAAAATCTGCATTTGCGTGCCTTCCCCACAGTCGAATAACCAAACTTCATTACGTTCGTCTAAAAGTTTCAATGCTATACTTGTCACATTTCTATGTTTTGCAGGAACACCTGCGCCTGTTCCTAAAAATTGTAATTCCATAATCTACCTGACTTTCTTTAAGTTCCTCTTTAATTTTAGGGGAAAAAGATAGGATAATCAACCGTAAGTCGAGAAAGGCTTCAAATAAAAACGATGTTCCTCTGTGATAACGTTTTCTTTAAACTCCATTGTAAAAACAGCAGCGAACCCTTTTGAGATTCTCTGCTGTTTTTATTAATTTGAAGATTCGGAACTCTCATTGTCATCGGAAGATTGCGGATGTTTGTCCTCCCAAGTCTTTTGGGCAGCTTCTTTCGCCTGCTTTTCGGCTTCCTTCGCATCATGCACATCTTTTTCGACATCTTCATAATCCAAACGGGTAATTTCTCCGCCTAATTCCATCATCACTAATTGATTCAATGGACGATTGTCTTCTTCATCCGCAATCAAAATCAGTCCTGTAGCTCCTTCACCGATTTTATTTCCTACAAAGTCGAACACAGTCTGAGCATCTTTTATTTCTTTTGCATCTTGTGTCGCACCGATCATCCCTCCAGCAAACCATCCTAATAAAATCCCTAGCGGCCCACCTAATACACCAACCAACATACCAATCAACCCACCAGTAGAAGATTTGTTATTCCCAGTAAAGTCGATAAAATCTTCTATTTTGAATTGATGGGTTCCATTGGGATCATGGCTGACAACGGCCATCTGTTCTCCTTTGATCGAACGAACAGCATGTAGTTTTTTGATTTCTGAAAATGCCTGATACGCTTGGCTTTCTACTTGAAAATTTAAAATGATTACTCGCTTGCTCATTGAAAACGCCCCTTTCATACCTTCTTGTTATTTATTTTACCTTTAATTGTAAAATAAGAAAAGAAAAGCACTCTTTCCTACCCAATAAAAAAGGAGAATGGCCTCAGCCATACTCCCCTTAGATTCGAAACTATATTTTTTGGTATTTGTTTTTATTTGTTTGCCTATTCGACAAATTCAAATTCAAATTCACCGATACGGACAAGGTCGCCATCTTTCGCCCCACGTGCCCGAAGTGCCTCATCCACACCCATACCACGTAATTGACGAGCAAAACGCATTACCGTTTCATCATGATCGAAATTCGTCATTTGGAATAATTTTTCGATCTTCTCACCGGATAAGATCCACGTTGCATCTGAATCACGATCGATTTGGAACTCAGGACCTTCTGGATTGAATCCATAGTGTACAGTTTCTTCTTCCAGTTCTTCCTCGTACAATGGGAATTCTGGCGTTACTTCTAACAAGTCTGCTGTAGCATTCAATAACGCATCCAATCCTTGTCGAGTCACTCCAGAAATTGGAAATACTGGGATATCATCAGCGAATTCGTCTTCTTTTTCCTTGTTCAGCTGTTCTTTGAATTTCACTAGGTTTTCCTGTGCATCCGGCATATCCATTTTGTTAGCCACGATGATTTGCGGACGCTCTAACAAGCGTAAGTTGTAAGTAGATAATTCTTTGTTGATGGCAAGATAGTCTTCGTAAGGATCTCGTCCTTCCATCCCACTCATATCGATCACATGTAAAATAACTCGCGTTCTTTCGATATGACGAAGGAATTGTGTACCTAGTCCAACACCTTGCGAAGCTCCTTCAATCAACCCTGGCAAGTCTGCTGCGGCAAAACTTCTGCCATCACTTGTAGTAACCATTCCCAAGTTAGGGACGAGTGTCGTGAAATGATAAGCGCCGATCTTTGGACGAGCAGATGAAATCACAGATAGCAAAGTCGATTTTCCAACAGATGGAAAGCCTACAAGCCCAACGTCTGCCAATACTTTCAATTCCAGTTCGATTTTTCGTTCTTGTCCTGGTTCCCCGTTTTCAGCAATTTCCGGTGCAGGGTTCCGAGGAGAGGCAAACCGGATATTTCCTCGTCCGCCACGTCCCCCTTTCGCCACAACTAGTGTTTGACCATTTTCAATCAAATCTCCTAAAAGAGCACCAGTCTCTGCATCTCGGACAGTGGTTCCTTGCGGTACTTTCACATAGGTATCTTCTGAACCACGGCCGTGCATCCCTTTACTCATTCCATTTTCACCTGGCTGCGCTTTGAAATGGCGATTAAAACGAAAGTCCATCAATGTACGCAAACCTTCATCGACGATCAAGATGACATCACCGCCACGACCACCGTCTCCACCAGCCGGTCCGCCGTCAGGAACGTATTTTTCGCGACGAAATGCAACCATTCCGTCTCCGCCCTTGCCAGCTTTCACATCGATCGTTACTTGATCTAAAAACATGGACATAATTAAGTCCTCCTATTATTCAATTTATTTATTTGACTGCCTGAATTTCCACAATAAACAAAAGTCTTCCTTATTTTATCGGTGAAATCTGTTTTTGTCTATCATTTCAGCAAAAAGATTGATTGCCTTCTTCTTTTTTTATTATTTGGTAAGGTTTCCAACCATTTTTCTGCTATCGAGTATAATTTTTTGACAAAATATGCTTTGCGTAGCAGAATAACAGTGTATTAATTGTATTAATTGAGGATGCCGTTTCATAGCACCCCTAATAAAGGAGGAACTTTTGATATGACAGTAAAAGTAGGTATTAACGGATTTGGGCGTATCGGCCGTCTGGCTTTCCGCCGCATCAAAGAAGTATCAGATGATATTGAAGTAGTAGCAATCAACGACTTAACAAGTCCAACTATGTTAGCACAATTATTGCAATTTGACTCTACTCATGGTACTTATCCTGGCACAGTTACTGCAACAGAAGACTCAATCGTAGTGGATGGCGAAGCAACGCGTGTTTATGCAGAACCCGACGCAAGCAAAATTCCTTGGGTAAAAGAAAACGGTGTAGATATCGTACTAGAATGTACTGGTTTTTATACATCTGAAGAAAAAGCGAAAGCGCATTTAGATGCTGGTGTCAAACGAGTAGTTATTTCTGCCCCAGCTGGTGCAATGAAAACTATCGTCTATAACGTCAATGATGATACATTAGATGAAAACGACCGAATCATCTCAGCAGGTTCATGTACAACAAACTGTTTAGCACCTATGGCTTATTTCTTGAATAATGAATTTGGGATCGAAGTTGGTACAATGACAACAGTCCATGCCTACACTTCAACCCAAATGCTGTTAGATGGACCAGTAAGAGGCGGTAATTTACGTGCTGCTCGTTCAGCTGCTGACAACACTATTCCACATTCTACTGGTGCTGCAAAAGCAATCGGCTTAGTTATCCCTGAGTTACAAGGAAAATTACAAGGACATGCGCAACGTGTTCCAGTCGTTGATGGTTCATTAACTGAATTAGTTTCAGTATTGAAAACCAAAGTAACTGCTGATCAAGTAAATGAAGCAATCAAAAAACACACAGTTGACAATCCTTCATTTGGGTATGATGATCGTCAAATCGTTTCTAGCGATGTCATTGGCACAACTCAAGGTTCGATCTTTGATCCAACCCAAACAGAAGTAACAACTGCTGGCGATTTCCAACTTGTCAAAACTGTTGCATGGTATAACAATGAGTACGGATTCACTTGCCAAATGATTCGCTTACTAGAAAAATTCGCTAACTTGTAATTTAATAAATCAAACAATAAAACAAGCCATTGACTGGATCCAGTCAATGGCTTGTTTCTTTTTACCCTCTTGCTTTTAAACTAGTTCAATGAACATATTGGCTTAAAAATTGTTGGACTACTTGCTGATACTTTTCAGGATCTGTCTTGTATGCTTCCGCATGCTCGGCTCCTTTTACAACATACTTTTCTTTTGGCCCCTTCGTTGCACGATAAACCTTATCCAACATTTCAAATGGTACAAATGTGTCTGCGTCTCCATGTATAAATAGCATCGGACGCTGGTTTTTCTTTAATTGATCCACTGCACTTGCCTCACCGAAAAAGTAGCCGGCACGGACTTTTGTCACTAGACTTGTTACTTGCATAAGCGGAAACGCTGGAAGACTAAACATATCGTCTAGC
Source organism: Enterococcus sp. C76 (assembly GCF_040886985.1). NCBI lineage: Bacteria > Bacillati > Bacillota > Bacilli > Lactobacillales > Enterococcaceae > Enterococcus > Enterococcus sp. C76. The sequence continues at coordinate 228,190 of NZ_JBFOEY010000005.1, forward strand.
TGATACGCAAGCTCATCATGGACAGAAGAATAACCGCAATCTTCAATAATTGCTTTTACGTTATTTGGTAATTTTTCTCCGCTAGTCATCATGACAGTTGCTGCCCCCATGCTGACACCATATAGAACGATTTCTTGCGAGTTTCCATTTTCTTCTAACACTTTGTTGATCCACTGCACATAGTCTTTGCGCTCTGGCCATCCAAATCCAATATAATCCCCTTCGCTTTTTCCATGCCCTCTTGCATCTGGAACAAGGACATTGTAGCCCATATCATGGAACATCTTTGCATAATTGGTCATCGTTTCAGCATCTCCCATGTAGCCATGAGCAACTAGAGCTGTTTTTTCACTTTTCGTTTCAGCAGGAAGATAAATCGCTGATAATTTCAGACCGTCTTTCGAAGTGATTGTCCAATTGCTTCGGTTCTCTTTTGAACTAAACCACTTATGTGCATCCGTTTCTTTGGATGTCTGTGTTGTACCTGGTGTATCTTCATCTAAAAAGTCTTTCTCAGACGGCACGACAGCATAATTATAAAAATAATTCCCTGCAAACAATAGCGTAACGATTAGAACTAGGGCAACGCCTAGAAGGATTTTCATCCAAAGTTTCATAAATTATCCATCTCATTTCTCTTTTTTCATCTAACCTTGAATTAGTATAATCAAAGAATCTCTACTATGCAATGTTCATTTTTATAACCTATAAAAAAGCAAAATAAAAAAGCAGAAATAACTGGCTATTTCTAGCGAATTATTTCTGCAGCAACTCATTATCTATTTTTTATTTTCAATTAATTTAAAGCTTGACCAAGGTTTCAAAAAGTCTAGGAGGAACAGTTCATCATCAGAAATTCTTCCTACAACATTGACCCGTCCGTCATTTTTCATGTCCTTCAAGGCGATTTGTGTTTCTCCCTTATATTGACCATACCCTTCATTATCAATCAGCACATCACCATGATGCATATCTCGCGTATTGTGAGGTGGAAAATCTTTTTCTTTATAATATACACGAGTCATCGTCGAACGAAGGATATACTCTGAGCGATCTCCTCGATAACTGTGGAGATTGTCAAACAAGCAGATTCGTTCGTTTTCTGTAATCCCTTCTTCCGTATCTACTTTCAATGTTGGATAATCTGCATTAAATGCTGCTGCCATTTCTTTCAATTCTTCTTCGCTTGCATACGCATTTCCAATAGAAATATCATCAATCAGCCCTGTAAGGATCAAATGCTTCACTTGTGTAGCAATCTCAAGGTCTCGGTGGTCTTCTAGTGTGCACAAGCCATCTTGTGTAGGCCAAGGGCCAAACTCAGCGGATTGCGAATTGACGAACGCCATCGTATTCAAATTATATTTTCTAAATTTTTCTGAACAAAAAACAAAATGGTCGTAGCCTAAACCAGAATATCGATGAGGATAAAAATTATGAGAACCTAATAAATTATACGTGTTTGGCGAATAACTCATGATGTTGTCAACATAATTCGTGCCCGAACTCATATTGATCTCGATTTTGATACCGAAAGGATTACGCGTCATTTTTGCTTCTTCTGCTCCGGTGAACCCGATATCCAAGCGAACTCCATAGGCACCCATCTTATGGAAAAAGGATAAGTCATCGTAAGAAATCTCCAACTGTTCAAATAACGCTGGATTGATATCTACCATTACTTCCATGCCTAGGCTATTCGCATAATCAACTACTTCTTTAAATTCTGAAAGAACTTTTTCTTTGTCGTCGTTGATCTGCAGTAAACTGGTAAAAACCCGTTTATACCCATACTTATGAGCTAAATCCAAGTACGCTTTGTCCTTTTCAAATGTTGATCGTTCTGGATAAATCGAGATTCCTAATTTTCCCATATTACCATTTCCTCCTGCATCTTTTCGTTTTTGTATCCACTTACATTATAGCAAAGACAAAATAAATGGTCTACACCTTTTCTTTTTCTTTTAAAATAAATGATAAATTCCAATAATTTAAGTAGGTATTTCTCCTCTATTTTGTTATCATTAAAGATAACAAAACAGTAAATTGGAAAGGAATAGTTATGAAGAAAAATAAAGTTATTTTAAGTATTAGTTTAGCTGCAGCATTATTGTTTGCTGCTGGTTGTTCCGCAAACAGTACGACTTCTCCTAGTTCATCGGCTGAAAGTTCAAAGAGTACATCCACTGCGGAAAGTACAACTGCCAGTAGTGTCGATTTGAATGCATTGGAATTGCCACAATTGACGAAAGATGTAGCTGAAAATGAGGATTTGGTCGAAATGGTGACAAATAAAGGCACAATCAAAATCAAATTATTCCCTGAATATGCACCTAAAGCAGTTGAAAACTTTATGACACACGCAAAAGATGGTTACTATAATGGCCTGACTTTTCACCGCGTCATCAAAGATTTCATGATCCAAGGCGGTGATCCTAAAGGCGATGGCACTGGAGGCGAAAGCATTTGGGGAGAAGGATTTGAGACAGAGATCAACAACCACCTTTACAACATAAGAGGTGCGTTATCTATGGCTCGCTCACAAGATCCTAACAGTAACGGCAGCCAGTTCTTTATCGTTCAAAATTCAGATGATATGCATGATGGTCTTTTAAAAGATGATTACCCTCAAGCGATTATCGATGCTTATAAAAACGGCGGTTATCCTTCCCTGGATGGTCAGTACACTGTCTTCGGTCAAGTGATTGAAGGAATGGATGTCGTGGATGCTATTGCAAATGTCGAAACAGATAGTTCAGACAAACCAAAAGAAGAAGTAAAAATTGATAAAATCAATATACTGCAAGAAGCAACATAAACAGAACATAAAAATGACGTCTGAATCTAGCAAATATGACAAAATGTGCTAGATTCAGACGTCTTCTTTTTACATAAAAAAGCAGGTAAGCATCCTTCTATTTTTCTATAACAACTTTTTTATGATCAAGCATTTTGGTTGACGATGAACGTGAACTCACACTCACAGACTTTTTTATCATCTACATATGCTGCAGATAACGCTGTACCGACTGATCCCTTCATTTTGGTGATTTCAAAATGACATTTCAGTACATCTCCTGGAACAACTTTTTGACGGAATTTGGCCTTATTGATTCCACCGATATAAGCTCGTTTTCCTAGGAACTCTTCTGATTTTAGGATAAGGATCGAACCTGCTTGTGCCAGTGTTTCTAGGATCAACGCACCCGGCATCACTGGATTGTCAGGAAAGTGACCTTGGAAAAAATCTTCATTGATCGTTACATTTTTTGTCGCAACGATCTTTTTTCCTGGTTCTAATGTATCTACATAATCAATATAACAAATAGGATAACGATTAGGGATCAAGTCCATTACTTCAGTAGCAGATAATACATAAGACATAATTAAACTCCTTCTTTCAGGCGATTGCCATTTTCATTACTTTGACTATCAAAGTATCATATTCCTAAATATTTAGCAATCTTTTTTTAATTTAAGAAAAAATAGTTTGACAATCAAAACATTTTGACTAATAATTAAGAAATCAAGAAGTTATTTTAGCTATTATTCTCTATTTTTTACGACTATCAAATTTTTATCAGAAACAAAGGAGAGTCATTATGTCATTTCTAGAAGGAAAAAAAATCGTCATCATGGGCGTCGCTAACAAAAAAAGCATTGCTTGGGGGTGCGCTGAAGCAATGTTGAAACAAGGGGCAGAGATTATCTATACTTACCAAAATGAACGAATGAAAAAATCATTAGTCAAATTGGTCGGCGAAGAAGCATTCACTGTAGAATGTGATGTTTCTAGCGACGAAAGCATCGAAAAAGCAATGAATGCCATCGGTGAATATGCTGGAGAGATCCACGGCCTTGTCCATGCAGTTGCTTACGCCAACAAAGAAGAATTGTCCGGAAATGTGTCTGATATTTCCAGAGACGGCTATCAATTAGCTCAAGATATCAGTAGCTACTCTTTGATTGCTGTATCAAAATACGCACAACCGTTTCTTGCACCAAATAGCGGAATCGTTAGCATGACTTATCTAGGTTCAGAGCGCGCAATCCCGAATTATAATATGATGGGTATCGCGAAAGCTTCTCTTGAAGCAGCTATCCGTTATTTGGCAGCTGAGTTTTCACCTAAAGGCATCCGAGTCAATGGTATTTCAGCTGGAGCAATCAAAACATTAGCTGTTACAGGGGTTAAGGACTATCAAAAACTGATCCAGTTATCTGAATCTCGTACGCCTGATCAGCAAGGTGTAACGATCGAAGAAGTCGGTAATGCTTGTGCTTTCTTGATCAGTCCTCTTTCCAGCGGGATCATCGGTGATATTATCTACGTTGACAAAGGTGTCCATCTTTCATAATCCTTTTGTTACATTCTTTAAAGTAAAACATATAAAAATCAGGAAAAAACTTTTTAAAGTCTCTTCCTGATTTTTTCTTTTTTTACGTTTTTTCAACTTATTACTTTGAAATTACTCCACGACTTCAATCCAGCCTTCTGGTGCTTCTATGTCCCCGAATTGAATACCTGTCAATTCATCATACAACCGCTTTGTTACTGGTCCTACTTCCGTTTCGCTATAAAATACATGCAGATTGTTATTGTGGTAGATCCCACCGATTGGAGAAATAACAGCCGCTGTACCACATGCACCAGCTTCTGCAAATTGATCTAGATCATCAATGAAAATATCTCCTTCTATTGCTTGAAGTCCTAGTCGTTCTTCAGCTAATTGCAGCAAAGAATATTTCGTGATACTTGGTAAGATAGATGGCGATTGCGGGGTGATGAATTTTCCGTCTTTCGTAATCCCAAAGAAATTTGCTGCCCCTACTTCTTCGATTTTCGTGTGTGTGGCTGGATCAAGATAAACACAATCTGAGTAATCCAGTTCTTTTGCTTCTGTTCCTGGAAGTAAACTTGCTGCGTAATTTCCGCCGACTTTTGCTGCGCCAGTTCCCTTAGGAGCAGCACGATCGTAATCAGATACAATAAAGTTCGTTGGTTTTAGCCCACCTTTGAAATACGCTCCTACTGGCGTACAGAAGACGACAAATAAGTATTCTGGAGCAGGATGGACACCGATGTTTTCACCGACCCCAATCAGTAAAGGACGCAAGTATAATGTAGCGCCTGTTCCATACGGAGGCACGAAAGCTTCATTTGCTTTTACCACTTGCTTAACAGCATCAACGAACATTTTTTCAGGGACCATCGGCATCAGCAAGCGTCTAGCACTTTGATTCATCCGCCGACTATTTTGTTCAGGTCGAAAGAGATTGACCTTCCCGTCTTTACGACGATAAGCTTTTAGACCTTCAAAACATTGCTGACCATAATGAAGCGCTGGAGAGCCTTCATGAATCGTCAGGTAATTATCTTCTGTCAATTCCCCTTCTTCCCATTGTCCGTCTTTCCATTTGGCAATAAAACGCCAAGGAGTTTTGATATAAGAAAATCCTAAATTGTTCCAATCGATTTGCATATACTTACCACCTTCGTTATTTTCTCCACATTTTATCATTATCCATATTATTTGTCATTTTATTTTCAGCTTTTTCCTTTATTATAGTTATTTTTGCTATTTCCTTTTTTGAAAACTTCTTGGTACAATACAGAAAGAATCAAATTTTAGAAAAGAGGATTTTATGTTTTCATTATTAGCAACTGCCGGTACGACAGACTCTTCTGGCGAGACATTGACAGATCAAGCTGTCAGCAAAGTAAATGCGTTTCAGCGGTTTTGGGACGGGATTGATTGGGACGCCATTTTGGCTGCCTTTATCCAAAAAAGTTTATATCTGATTTTTTTGATCGTCCTTTTTTGGATTCTTCACCGTGTGGGAAAATATCTGATTGATAAGTCTTTTAATCAGTATTCTAAAAAAGCCATTCTAAACGAGAGCCGGTTAAAGACTTTACATAGTCTTTTAAATACTATTTTTCATTATACCCTTGGTTTCTTCTTTATCTATGCAATTTTATCTGCTATCGGTGTACCGATCGGTTCACTTTTGGCTGGTGCCGGAATTGCAGGTGTGGCGATCGGCCTTGGTGCCCAAGGGTTCATGAGTGATGTTATTACCGGATTTTTTATTATCATGGAACAACAGATGGATGTTGGAGACTACATCAAGTTAGCAAACTTAACGATTGAAGGAACCGTCGTATCTGTTGGTATCCGTACCCTTCAGCTGAAAGCAACGGATGGTACTGTCCATTTCATCCCGAATCGAAACATCACCACGATCAGCAATCTCTCTCGTGCAAATATGCAAGTACTTTTAGATATCCGGATCGTTCCTGAAGAAGGATATGACAAAATCTATGAGATCATTGATCGAGTAAATCATACATTAGCTGAAAAATACCAAGAAGAGCTTCAAACTGAACCTTCCATCTTTGGTTTAGTGGATCTTGGTAATAGTAATTTTGCTATTCGAACGGTCTGCTACGCATTGAACGGAAAACAATATGCCTTAAAAGAAGAGTTTTTGAGCTCCTATGTCAAAGAATTGACAGCTTCTGGGTTCACGATTCCGAACAGTCCAATTGCTGTCGGAAAATAATTTGGACAAACGATGCAACGGATCTCACTAAAAAGAGCGTGGGACAAAAGTAAAGAACACTTTTGTCCCACGCTCTAAACATGTATAAACAGCGGAAGCAGAAGCAACTCCTTCGGAAATAAGCTGAAATTCACAAAAATTTGAAAAGCAATTTTCGTGAATTCCTTCTTATTTCTTGAAGTTAAACGCTTCTGTCCCAGCCTCTTTTTCAAGATAAAGTCAAAACTGGTACGCTTTTGTTTCTACTTATTTTTTGATTATCTTTCAGTTTCTCGTTCTTTAGCTCACAATATCGATTTGTTCTTTTAATTCTTCGATCTTCGGAGACAATATATTGCGACGTTCTAATTCATGCACCATGAAGTTTACGGCTTTAAGCAGCTCTTTCCTTGTGATGATTCCTTTGAAAACCCGTTCTTCTGTGACAACCGGTAAAAAAGGCGAATCAACTAACAAATGGAGTACTTCTTCTAGTTCCCAATTTTCATCAATCGTCGGAACATCCGTTTCTGTTACATCAGCAACTGTTAGTCCTTCTAACGGATCCATGCTGATTGTTTGCAAGTCAATCATTTTATTGACCACATCTGATAAACTTACTAGTCCTACAAAGTGATCATCTTTTCCTAATACAGGAATTTTGGAATAACCGACCTTCGATAAGACAAGTAAACCATGGGATAATGGATGATGATACATAACATTTGCCACATTTTCTGCAGGAATCAAAAACGTTTCCTGATTTTCCAGCAGCATTTCTCTTACTATAGGTCCAATCATCTGATGGCCTCCATTTCTATTTCATTCAACACTACTATTTTACCGAAACCGGATGCAAAATTCACAAAATAAAGCTTATTTTTATTAAAAATTAGAGTTTTTTTATTCAGCGCTCTCTCGAAAAAGAAAAGGCCAACTCTTCAACTGCCTGATGGGCACGGTTATAGTATTGAACAGAAATTTGGTCATCTAAACTTTCAATAAGAGCATATGATGGGATTTGGATCGGGCCTCTAGGCTGAGAAATGCTACCAGGATTTAAAAACAGGATTTTCTGATCCATCTCACAGCCTATTTGATGGGTATGACCAAAAAACACCATATCGGCATTTGCAGCTCGAGCTTCGATTGCTAACTGTGTCAAACCAAATCGGACATTCGATAAATGACCATGAGTCATGAATACTGTATCCTGACCAGTTTGGATCACTTTTTTCTGTTCGAATCCTGGTCCATAATCACAATTACCTTGAACCACTTGGAATGTATCCCATAATGGGTCAGAAGCTTCTAATTCCGAATCACCACAATGGAAAAAGATGTCCACTTCAGAACGATAACGATCTACTAAGTCAACGAGGATATCTCTGTCTCCATGATTATCACTTACTACTAAATACCGCATCTATCTCTCTCCTTCCAGCCATTGTTTCCACTCGGCACTCAATTTTTTCATTGCTTGAGCCCGATGACTGATCTTGTTTTTTTCTTCGCTCGATAATTCTGCTGCTGTTTGTTTCTGACCTTCTGGGATAAATAAAGGATCATACCCAAAGCCATTTTCGCCAGATGGTATACGGGCTACTCGACCGGGCCATTCCGCTTCTACTACGAGGCTGTCTTTTTTGGGTGCCGCGAATACTAATGTACAATGGAATTGTGCTGTTCTTTTTTCATCCGGCACATCTGTCAATTCATATAATAATTTGGCGTTATTCCCCGCATCACTTTTTTGTTCCCCTGCAAAACGTGCAGAATAGATTCCTGGCATACCGCCTAACGCATCCACTTTCAAACCTGAATCATCTGCTAAGACTGGTTGATCAAGCAATTGTGCAATCGTTTCTGCTTTTAATCGGGCATTTTCTTCAAATGTGCTGCCAGTTTCTTCCACATCTGGCAATTCAGGATAGTCAAGTAATGTTTTTACATGATATCCCGCTTCTTTGAACATATTTCGAAACTCTTCTGCTTTTCCTGGATTTCTTGTCGCAATGATGATTGTTTTTGTTTCTTCTATCCGCTCATTATCTTGAGCAAATTCTGTTAGCAAAGCATGTTTTTGCTCTTTGATCAAATCTTCAATCGCGTTTTTTCCAAAAAAGAGCATTTCATTCAACTGTTCTCCATCAAACGTTGCTTCTTCTCCAGTTCCTTGAATCTCCACGAATTTTCCTGATTCTGTCATCACGAGATTCATATCTACAAGTGCTGCGGAATCTTCTTGATAGTCCAAATCTGTCACGCAAGTCCCATCCGGCAAGATCCCTACGCTAACTGCAGCAAGATGCTCTTTGATTGGATCTTCTGACAATTCCTTTTCTCTTAAAAGCTTTTCAATTGCTAGTCTCAACGCGACGAATGCCCCAGTGATGCTAGCTGTTCTAGTTCCGCCATCCGCTTGGATCACATCGCAGTCTATGATGATACTACGCTCTCCCAGCTTTTCCAAGTCTATTACTGCACGCAAGGAGCGACCAATAAGACGCTGGATTTCCATTGTTCTACCAGAAAGTTTTCCTTTGCTGCTTTCTCTACGATTTCTCGTACTCGTTGCTCGAGGTAGCATACTGTATTCAGCTGTTACCCACCCTGTTCCTGTTTCTCTCAAAAAGGGAGGTACAGAATCCTCTACTGTTGCAGAACAAATAACTGTTGTATCACCAAAACGGATCACAACCGATCCCTCTGGATATTTGAAAACATTTGTTTGAAGCTCCAGTTTACGAAGCTCTTGGGCTTTTCTCCCGTCATGACGCATCCTTATTCTCCTCCCAATTCAATATGATCTACATTTAGGTGTCCGATTCCAAGCCAGTCTTCAGCTATTTCTTGGAAAAGTTTAGCAGATCCTGTTGTATAAAACTGACATAATGTCCGTCCATTTTGCGGTGAATTGCTCAAATTGAAATAATCGAGTAGCATAGATACTTCACCTACTGTTTCTGCTCCAGAATCGATCAGTTGAACATTTTCCCCCACTACATTTTGAATGATGGGGCGTAATAACGGATAATGGGTGCATCCCAAAATCAATGTATCGATTTTTTTAGTCGTTAACGGAGCTAATGTTTCTGCCACGATTTTTTTTGCCACAGATGAATGGTATTCATTACTTTCGACAACTGAAACAAATTTTGGACAAGCAAGACTTGTCACAGTCAATTCTGGCACTTTCTCTTTCAATGCTTTTTCATAAGCTTGACTTTTTACCGTACCAATCGTACCGATAATGCCAACTTGTTTATTTTGTGTTTTTTTTACTGCCGCTCTTGTACCGGGAAGGATCACACCGATGACTGGAATAGAAAGAGCAGCTTTGATTTCTTCTAAAGCAACCGCAGTTGCGGTATTGCAGGCAATCACTAGCATCTTGATTCCTTGCTCCACCAGATAATCCGTCATTTCCCAAGTATACTGGATTACCTGTTCCGCAGGTCTAGGACCATACGGGCAGCGTGCTGTGTCTCCTACAAATAAAATATTTTCATTCGGTAATTGTTTCAGGGCTTCTTTCACTACAGTCAAGCCGCCGACACCTGAATCAATAAATCCGATAGGGCGATTATCTGTCAATCGTATCATCCTTTTTTTCAATAAATTCTATCTTCCCTATTGTGTACTTTTTAGCGTGAATTTTCAAGTGCTCTCACTTGCTTAAAACAATCAAAATCTCTTTTTTTCGAATGGAAAGAGGAAAAGCGGTTGTGACTTTAGTTTGCCACAACCGCTAAAAGAATCATCTATTAATAACTGTACCGTCTCTTTTCCAAGTAACCGGAAAGCAGAGAAAGCGCGTAACACACCACGAAGTACATAAGTGTCATGATGATGAACATCGGAAGCACATAATTGGTATTCTGTCCATAAATAATACGTGCCTGATGAGAAAGTTCAGGTAAAGAAATGATTACTGCTAATGAAGTATCTTTTATCAGTGAAATCAATTGGCTCACAATTGCCGGGATCATTGATTTGAATGCTTGCGGCAAGACGATCGTCCGCATTGTTTCTACATAAGTCAGTCCTGTTGACAATCCTGCCTCCATCTGCCCTTTCGGAACAGCATTAAGTCCTGCTCGGAAAATCTCCGACAGCATAGCTGATTCAAAGATCGTTAATGCTGCAACAGCGGACCAGAAGATGTTCATCTGGATGCCAATCTGAGGCAAAGCAAAATAAGTGAAGAAAATGATCAATAATAATGGAAGATTTCGTATGATATCGATCACAATACCAAGGATTTTGGACAAGAAAGGGATATTCGCAAAACGAATCACACCTGTCAGACCACCAATCAAGAAACTGAAAATGATCGAAAACAATGAAACTTCAACAGTAACCTTTAATCCTTCCAATAAAAAACGGACATTCATCCATGAAAAAGCGCCGCTAAAATCCATGTATTTCCCCTCCTTCTATGAACGAACCGCCCATTTTTTCTCAAGATAAACCATTAAGTAAGATAACGGCAGCGTGATAACTAAGTAAAACAACCCAACGATGATATACGTATCGAAGGTATTGAATGTTTCACTGGCAATCAAATCTCCTTGATACATCAAATCCAAACCAGCTACGATTGCTAAAATAGACGAGTTTTTCACAAGATTAATAAATTGGTTGCCTAATGGCGGAATAACGATTTTGAATGCTTGGGGCAAAACAATATAACGCATAATTTCTGAATAGGTAAATCCAGAAGACAATCCTGCTTCTGTTTGGCCTTTTGGTACAGTTTGAATCCCTGAACGTACTGTTTCAGCAATAAAAGCGGATGTATAGATAGTCAAGCCAATCGTCCCTGCTTGGAATCCGTCTAGATTAAACCAATAAATAGGTACGACAACATAAAAAAACATCACGATGATCAATAATGGAATGTTTCTAAAAAATTCTACATATGCCTTTGCTAAGGCACTTACTACTTTATTCTTTGATAATTGGAAGATTGCCATCAACGTTCCGATAATCAAACTAAACACAAGTGCTAAGACACTCGAAAACAATGTGATCTTGAACCCGTCGACAAAGATTGGTCCATAAGTCTGTATCAATTCGCTCATTGCCTCTCCCCCTTACTCTACTTTTCCTTCAGTTTCGTTTGGAAACCATTTTTGATAGATTTTATCGTATGTGCCATCTGCATGCATTTCCTCTAGCGCTTGGTTAACAGCTTTCAAGAAGTTTTCTTGTCCTTTGTTGATCGCAATTCCATAAGGCTCATTAGTAAACGTTCCGCCGACTAACTCGTACTCTGGATTTTCATCTGCAATCCCTAACAAGATCGCATTATCCGTAGTCATTGCGTCTCCCTGGCCAGATTGTAACGCAGTAAATGCTTCTGCATAATTTTCCAATTCCAGAATGTTTGCATCTGGTGCATGCTGTCGGATATTCGCAGCCGACGTAGAACCTTTGACTGCTAGAACTGTTGTAGAAGCATTCAAATCATCTACACTTTTGATTTGGCTTCCCTTCTTTACCAACAAAGCTTGGCCAGCATCGAAATAGACATCTGAAAAATCGACTTGTTTTTTTCGTTCATCTGTGATCGTCATCGTCGCAATAATCGCATCGATGTTTCCGTTTTTCAATAACGGGATCCGCGTTTTAGAAGTGACTTCAACAAATTCCGCTTTTCCATTCTCACCAAGGATCTTTTCAGTGATTGCTTTTGCAATATCTACATCAAATCCTTGTACGGTTCTGCTCTCAATATCCATCATTCCAAATAATCGAGTATCATATTTGACACCCCAGATGATTTCATTGGTAGATTTGCTTCGCTCTAAAATATCTTCATTTGCCAACCCATTTCCTTTACATCCGGCTAGTGCAAGAAAAGCAATGCCTAAAAGGAAAATCAGGCGTATTTTTTTAAACCTGCGCATCTTTTTCCTCCTATCAATGATTGATAACTTTACTGATAAATTGCTGTGCTCGGACTTCATTTGGATTTTCGAAAAAGTCTCTCACATTTCTGCTATCTTCCAATACTTCTCCGTCAGCCATGAAGATGACACGATCCGCAACTTCTTTGGCAAAGCCCATTTCATGCGTCACGACAATCATTGACATGCCGTCATGCGCCAATTTTTTCATGACGTCCAATACATCACCAATCATTTCCGGATCCAAAGCAGAAGTAGGTTCATCAAACAGCAGCATCTCAGGATTCATCGCTAAACCTCTGGCGATTGCCACCCGTTGCTGTTGTCCACCGGATAACATGGAAGGATAAGAATCTTTCTTATCTAACATATTGACAGTTTTCAGAAATTTCTCCGCGTTTTTGACTGCAGTTGCCTGGTCTTGCTTTAACACTTTGATTGGTGCTAATGTAATATTTTCCAGAACGGTTTTATTAGGATACAAATTGAAATGCTGGAAAACCATGCCGATATTCTTTCGGACTTCTGTCAACTTTGTCTTTTTATCATGCAAGTCAGTATCATTAATTAGTAGCTTACCTGAAGAAATCGTCTCTAATCCATTGATACAGCGAAGCATCGTGCTCTTTCCTGAACCAGAAGGACCAATGACAACGACAACTTCTCCTTTCTCGAATTCGAGATTGATATTTTTTAATGCGTGGAACTTGCCATAATATTTATCCACGTGATCAAATTTAATCATTGCCATAGAATTACACTCCCATTATTATTTAGTAAGATTTCTTTTAAAGATGTATAATAAAATACATTATATCTGATAGTTTAGTAATTTGTAAAGTTTCTTAGAACGTTTATTCTCCCATAAATATTTCTTTCATTTCTAATCTATTAGTTATTTTATCCTCTTTCCTTGTTTTTTCCTTAGGAACTGTTGTTTCTTGTCAGGAAAAACGGTAAGATATTAAGTGCTCAGACTTACAAATCGTAAAGAGGTGTCTTTTTTGAAAAATATTATTTTAACGGGAGATCGACCAACTGGGAAGCTGCATTTAGGGCATTACGTCGGTTCTCTAAAAACCCGAGTGGCTATGCAAGCAGATGAAGATAACCAACTGTTTGTCATGATTGCTGACATGCAAGCCCTGACCGATAATGCTAAAAATCCTGAGAAGGTTTCATCAAATGTCTTGCAAGTTGCTTTAGACTATTTAGCCGTGGGATTAGATCCTGCAAAATCTACTTTATTTATCCAATCACAAATTCCGGAATTAGCTGAGTTAACCATGTATTATTTGAACTTAGTCAGCGTAGGACGCGTTCGACGCAATCCGACTGTCAAAACAGAAATCGAACAAAAGAAATTCGGTGAAAGCGTGCCTACAGGATTCTTTATCTATCCTGTTTCTCAAGCAGCAGATATCACTGCATTCAAAGCGAATCTCGTACCTGTTGGCGAGGATCAAAAACCAATGTTAGAGCAGACACAGGAAATCGTACAAAGCTTCAATCATACATATGGTGAAGTCTTGGTGGAACCAAAAGGCGTATTCCCACCAAAAGGAATGGGTAGATTACCTGGAATCGATGGAAATGGCAAAATGAGTAAATCGTTAGGAAACGGTATTTATATCTCCGATCCTGCCGATGTCTTACAGAAAAAAGTCATGAGTATGTATACTGATCCAAACCACATCCATGTACAAGATCCTGGACAAGTAGAAGGGAATATGGTCTTCACCTACTTGGATGTATTCGGAACAGATAAAGAAGCAATTGAAGAAATGAAAGCTCATTACCGCCGCGGCGGACTTGGCGATGTAAAGATCAAACGATACCTCATTGATGTATTGGAAGCTGAATTTGCACCGATCCGCGCGCGCCGAGAAGAATTGGAAAAAGATCCTTCAGCTGTTATGGAAATCTTACGTAAAGGTAGTGAAGAAGCTGCTAAAGTAGCTGCACAAACACTTTCTGAAGTAAAATCAGCAATGGGGATCAATTACTTCATTTAATTCATTTACTCTAAAAAACAGGCTGTAAAGGCCTGTTTTTTTATCTCGTCTCTGTGCTATTCCTTTTTTAAAATCAAAAAAGAGATATGACAAACTTGTGTCACATCTCTTTTTCAAATGAATAGTCTTCAAAAGCTACTTGATCGTTACTTACTATACTTTCCCTCTTAGCGAATACTTGCCTCTAGGTTTTCTATCAACGCTTTTTCGACTTTTTCCATCGCTTTATTGATTTCTTCATCTGTCAATGTTGCTTCAGGATTGACGAATGTCAGGCTATAAGCCATGGATTTATGTCCTTTTTCGATGTTTTCTCCTTGATAGACATCAAATAATTGGATATTTGTTAAAAATCTTCCAGCAGCAGAATGGATAACTTCTGTTAATTCCTGATTTGTCACAGTTTCTTTTACAAGCAAAGCGATATCTCGGCTGACTGCTGGGAATTTTGTCACTGCTTCAAAAACGATTTCTTTTTGGGCAGCTTCCACTACAGCAGATAAATCAAACTCAGCAACATATGTTTCTGGAATATCATAACTTTTGGCAATTGTCGGATGTACTTGACCGACAAAACCGATGAATTGTTCGCCAAGGTAAATCGCAGCAGTTCTTCCAGGATGCATTTCTTTTATTTCTGTCACCGTTTGATAATGGATATCTTCATGGATACCTAGTTGTTCAAATAAGTTTTCTAAAAGACCTTTGATGGTGAAAAAGTCTACGTTTTGTGCTTTCGTCTGCCAATCTTTTTCTTCCCAAATACCAGAAATAGCGATTGCTGCATGTTTTATTTCTTGCGGCAGATGTGTGCGCGGATCATTTTCTTGGAAGAATACTCGACCGATTTCATATAAAGCAATCTCTGTATTTTTTCGAGCAGTGTTATAACTGATATCATCTAATAGTCCGCTGATCAAATTCATTCTTAATACAGAACGTTCTTCGCTCATTGGCCAGTCCAAACGTGTAATATTACTTTCTTTTATAACAAACTGTCTTGATTTTTCTTCTGTTGTCAATGCATAACTGATGGCTTCGCTCAATCCGCTTCCTTCAAAGATTGTACGAATTTTACGAGTAGTTTCTTGTTCTTTCGACAAGCTTCCAGCAACCGTTTCTCCACTTGGAAGAGTAGATGGCAACTGGTCGTATCCATAAATACGAGCAACTTCTTCGATAATGTCTGCTTCGATTTGGATATCCCATCGTCTTGGTGGTACGACTACGGAATAAACATGATCCTTTTCTTCATAGCTAAATCCAAGTGCTTCAAAAATCTCATTTACTTCTTTAACGACAAGAGATGTTCCTAAATATTGATTGATGCGTTCAAGTGAAATCTTCACTGATACGTCTTCTGCTTTGATTTCTGAACCTTTGACCGCACCTTGTAGAACTTCCCCACCTGCAAGAGAAACGATCATTGCTGCAGCAACCTCACTGGCTTCTCCAACAGTTGCATGGTTGATCCCTTTTTCAAAGCGTGCAGAAGATTCGCTACGCAAATTAAATTGTTTTGCTGTACGACGGATCGAAATTGGATCAAACAAAGCAGATTCCAGTGCCACTGTTGTTGTTTCATTCGTAATCTCTGAATCTAATCCACCCATGACACCAGCCAAAGCAACTGGTTCTTTGCCATTAGTGATGACAAGATTGTCAGTTGTCAATTCCCGAGATTCTCCATCTAACGTGACTAATGTCTCATTTTCTTTTGCATGACGGACAAGGATCTCATTTGATTTCAATTTGTCGTAGTCAAATGCATGTAGTGGTTGTCCGAATAAAAGCAAAATATAGTTCGTCACATCTACTACATTGTTGATTGGGCGGATGCCTTCATTCATCAAAAGATTTTGCAGCCATTGAGGACTTGGTTGGATGTTTACTCCTTCAATGATGCGGATTTGATAGGCAGGAACGACTTCTTTATCTTCAACTGTCACTTTGATTCTATCGCTAGCAAGTTGTGATGATTCTACTAATTTCTCGTCATCAAATGTAGGCGTCTGACGATAGATTGCCCCAACTTCGTAAGCTACGCCACGCATTGACAATGCATCTGCACGATTTGGTGTGATAGACAATTCAATGATCGAATCATCCATATCTAAATAAGGAAAAACTGGATCGCCATTTATAGCTTCTTTTGGCATATAATAGATACCTTCAGCGTATTCTTTCGGTATAACACTGTCTGAATAGCCAATTTCTTGTAACGAGCAAATCATACCATTTGATACTTGACCACGCATTTTCCCTTTTTTGATCTTCACATTTCCAGCAATCCGTGAGTTAGGAAGCGCAACGATCACTTTGATTCCGACCTTCACATTAGGCGCTCCGCAAACGATTTGAGACAGTTCGTCTTCACCAATATCGACTTGACAAATAGAAAGGTGATCAGAATCTGGATGTGGTACACATTCCTTGACTTCACCGACAACGATTTTTTTCAAGCCTTCTTCTGGAACCGTGATTCCCTCGACTTCGATTCCTGTTACAGACATTTTATCCGCTAATTCTTTTGGTGTTACATTCGATAAATCCACATAACGATTAAGCCATTTATATGAAACTAACATCTTCTTACTCCCCCTTGAACTGACTTAAGAAACGTAAGTCATTTTGATAGAAATTACGGATATCATTCACTCCATACCGCAACATAGCTACGCGGTCTGGTCCAAGGCCGAAAGCAAAGCCTGAATATTCTTCTGGATCGATTCCTGACATCTTCAACACATTCGGGTGCACCATGCCAGCTCCTAAAATCTCGATCCAGCCAGTGTATTTACATACGTTACAACCGGCACCACCACATTTGAAACAGCTGACATCTACTTCTACTGATGGCTCCGTAAATGGGAAATAACTTGGACGCAAACGGATTTCACGTTCTTCCCCAAACATTTTTTTCATTACGACTTCTAATGTTCCTTTAAGGTCGCCCATCGTGATGTTTTTATCAACAACTAGCCCTTCAATTTGATGGAACTGATGGCTGTGGGTCGCATCATCTGTATCTCTGCGGAAAACTTTTCCTGGCGAGATCATTCGTAGAGCACCCTTAGAGAAATCATGCTTTTCCATTGTTCGTGCTTGGACTGGTGAAGTATGTGTCCGAATCAATATCTCGTCTGAAATATAGAAAGTATCTTGCATGTCCCTTGCCGGATGGTCTTTTGGCAGGTTCATCCGTTCGAAATTGTAATGGTCAGACTCTACTTCGTAACCTTCTACGATCTGATACCCCATACCTACAAAAATATCTTCAATTTCTTCCATGATTTGCGTCACGATATGACGTGTACCATGCTTTACTTTTCTACCAGGCAATGTCACGTCTACTGTTTCTTTTGCCAAAGCTGCATTTAACGCTTCTTCTTCTAATACTTGTTTTTTTCGCTCTATTTCTTCTGTCAAAAGGTCTCGGATCTCATTTGCGAAACTTCCGACTTTTGGACGTTCTTCTGGACTTAGATCTTTCATCCCACGCAATACTTCTGTGATCGGTCCTTTTTTTCCTAACGTTTCAACACGTATTTGATTTAATTCTTTTAAATCTTGTGCCGCCGTGATTTTGACGATTGTTTCTTCTTTCAAGCTCTCTAATTGTGCTTGTAAAGACATGTGCTTGTTCCTCCTTTAAATTCCAAATACAAAACAAAAAGACCTCATTCCTGTTAAGGAACGAGGTCTTCGCGTTACCATCCTAATTTGCGGATAAATAAACTTACACCGCACTCTTACTTCGTTAACGACAATTGCCGGTCTGATAATGATCAGACGAACTCGGAAAGTGAACTTCATTTTTCAAACACAGGACCTGTTTTCAGTCTGTGACAGATCTCCCTGAACTGGTTTAGCCAAACTACTCTTTTTCGTCATCGTTCTTTTACTTATTCGTATGGACTATAGTTTACAAGATTTTTTTTACAAAATCAACCGCATTCTTCCTCTGTGACCCATTTTTCGCTCCAAACTTGTATTTGACGCATTGCTTTTTGCAAGTCTGCTCCTTTTTCAGTCAAGAGATATTCTGAACGGCTTTTTTCACTACAGGCAATGTTTCGAGTGACTATTCCTTCTTTTTCTAATTCCTTCAAGCGTTCGACCAATACCCGATCACTAACCATCGGGATTTTTGCCGCAAGCTCGACAAAGCGTTGCGGACCATTTTCGAGTAGTACATCGATAATCAATCCGTTCCATTTTTTTCCTAAAATAGAGAACGTTTTTTCAAATTTAGGACACAAAACGAATTCTGTCTGTGTTAGCTCCATCATACTCACCTCTTCCCAGAGTATAGCATAATCCTTACAAAACATAAGTCAAGTTTGCTCAATTATAATTATTTATTAATGTTTATGATTCGTTTCACCCGAAGTAAAATTAGGAAAACATTTTCTACAGGTTTATTCAGTGCTTCTGTCATTGCTTGTTGGTAAAGTCTTAGCTGTCCTTGATATTTTTGGACGATCGCGTCTATTTCTGCTGGATCATCCGGATGTAAAACGAAATCTGTTTTAAAATCATAGATATGGAGATGATCTTTTTCTTCTAAGTATCCATCGACGATTCCGTGGATCAATAGCTCATCTTCCTGATTTGGATAGTCTTGAAATACTTCATCAGCAGAAAGCAGCATGGAAAAAGGTTGTTCCCGTTTTACGTTTTCTTTGTTGGCAATCAATTGTTGCCCAAGTTCTGTTTGAAAGAACCATATAATAGAAGAAACATCTACTTTTTTTGCGACCTTTTCGTCTATTAACCGTTTCTTTACTAATTCCTGCAACTTTTGATTGATGCTCTCTGTAGTTGGCATCTCTAATGGCAGCAATTGCAATAAAGCATGGGTAGCTGTTCCAACAGCAGCTGCCGACACTTGCCGATCTTTTTGTAAAAATTTTGGTTCTGCTAGTTGTTCTTGCGTATAACGGAATTGACGAGATGCTGCCTTTGTCTGACTACTTTCCAGAGTCAAACGTGATTCTTGTGTATCATCTGGATCTTCGAATAATCGTTTGATCTCAGATACAGATTGATAACTTGTGGTTTGCGAAGAAGCCTGATAAGGATATTCATAGGCTAGACGTTTTTGTAACGAATCTGCTAATACAGTTTCCTTTTCTTTCATCTGCTGATCTAAGTTAACCAGTTCTTTTTCAGCAAGCAACTGTCTTTGTTCAATGATTGTTTGCTGATTCATCCATGAAATAGAAAACTGTGCATTTGAATCTTGAAGGAGAGAAGTCGAAACTTCTTCCTCTAAGTATTTCTGCATTTCAGGATGACGGATCAATCCGTAACCAATCCAATTCATCAAGCTGCTTCTGCCCTTCAAACGTAGCGCAGGATCAAAAACCAACTCCTCATGATCAGCTGCTTCAGACCACGTTTGGATCATTTGCTCTTTATTTTTATAGGAACCGACAATGAAAAGCTTTTGTTCTGCCCGAGTCAATCCTACATACAATTTACGCATTTCTTCCGACAACAATTTGTTTTGCTTTGCCAATTTGATGGCTTGAAACGGTAACGTATCATATAACACCCGTGTTTCAGGATCCATATAGCGAATACCTGCTCCAAGTTTTTCTTCAAAAGCATACCGATTGCGCAAGTCTTGTAAGTTAAATTCTTTCGTCATATCTAACAAAAATACAACTGGAAATTCCAAGCCTTTACTTGCATGGATCGTCATTACGCGAACAGCATTATCTTCTATTGAAATGACTGGTTCTGCTAAGTCTTTATCTTTTTCTTGCATTTTTTCAATGAAACGCACGAACTGATATAATCCTCTGAAAGAACTTTGCTCGTATGCTTTGGCACGATCGACCAATGCATAAAGGTTGGCTTGTCTCTGTGCCCCTGCTGGCAGACCGACCACATACTCTAGATATCCCGTCTCATAATAGATATCCCATAACAAGTCAGTGATCGAAGAACGGCGAGCAAGTTCTCGCCAATGATCTAGTTGTTTGCCAAAATGTTCCAACTTAGCCGCTAATTCATCTTCGTTTGATGCTTGATAAGCAAG
Organism: Enterococcus sp. C76; assembly: GCF_040886985.1. Lineage (NCBI taxonomy): Bacteria > Bacillati > Bacillota > Bacilli > Lactobacillales > Enterococcaceae > Enterococcus > Enterococcus sp. C76. The sequence goes on from NZ_JBFOEY010000005.1 coordinate 248,715, forward strand.
CACAGCATCATAGTAAGTATGTGCACGGTCGGCTAGTCGGATGCTGGCTAATTCTGGTTCTATCAAACCCACGACTGGCGAACGCAATACAGCCGCAAGCGGAATATCTTGATAGGGATTGTCAATTAATTGTAGCAGCGAGATCATCGTGCGAATTTCTGTCGCTTGAAAATAATTTTGAGCATCATTCATCTCCAAAGGAATATCCAATGTTTTGAAAATCTCTAAAATTGTTAAGTTGTTCTTCTTTGTAGGTGTCAAGAGAACAATGTCTTTGTACTCTATCGGACGACTTTTCTTTGATTTTTTATCATAAATCATAAAGGAGGAATCAATTAATTGACGAATTTTTAGTCCTGTCATAAAAAGTTCGCCTTCTGTTTTGTCTTCCAGTATATCGTCCGTCGGAATCTCGATCTCTGATTCTTCCTGTTCTTTTTCATAGATCATGATTTCTGGCTCAAACTGTTCATTCTCCGGAAAGTCTGAGAATCCCTGTATCAGTTTGGCTGCTTCGTCATAATTGATTTGACCTACTGCTGGATCCATTAGTTGTTCAAAAATAAGATTCGTAAAAGAAAGGACTTCTTTTCTAGAGCGGAAGTTCTCAGCCAAAACGATCCGACGTCCGCCTTCTTTCTTTGAAAAATTCTCGTATTTCCCGATAAATAAACTAGGATCTGCTAAACGGAAAGAATAAATGGATTGTTTGACATCCCCAACCATAAACATATTTCCTTTTGTATCGTCAGGTTCTCTTAGCCAGTATAAAATGGCTTCTTGTAATTGGTTCACGTCTTGATATTCATCTACCATTACTTCTTTGAATTTTTTTCGATAATGTTTTGAAGCTTCACTTGGCAGCCATGCATCTTTCGTTTTTTCTGTGAGAATCTGCAACGCTAGATGTTCCAGATCATTGAAATCCAACACACCTTTTTCCCGTTTACGCATACTGAAACCGTCCATAAAGCTTTGCGTGACTTTTGTCATTTCTTCGACTAACGGTAGTGCTTTTTCCGTTAATTCTTCTATTTGGCTTGGTGAAACAGGAAAGTAACTTTTACTTATCTGCTGAATCAATTTTTTTGCTTTATCCCTCATGCCCTTGACTTCATTGGATATTTCTTTCAATTCTGCTTTACGACTGCTCTTAAAAGTTGAAAAAGTCAGTTGTTCCAAACTAGCATAAGCTTCTTCTAACCGATCTTGCGAGAAAGCTTCATAGATATTTTTGATCTGCTGTTGTTCTCCGGCCACTTGCTCATGCATTTTTTCTAATCCTTCACCTTGTGCTAACTGAGTCATCTGTTCATATAATTGTACACATTGGTATATATCTGCCAAAACTAAAGGACGGATTTGTTCTTGATATAATCGAGATTTCGCTAGCCCCTCAGTCAAACGATAATTATCGCTTAACTGTTCTAGCCATTTTTGGGGGTCAGGGTTGGCACGGGCAAACTCATAAAGAGAAAACACCAGATTCGTCAAGCCGTCATCTGAACGATCATTAGAAAAGTTCATTGTTAATTGGAAAAATCGTTCATCATTTTCTGCATAAAGTGCTTCTCTCAGCTCGTCCCACACATCCTCCTTCATCAAGATCGTTTCTGTTTCATCTGTTAACATGCGAAAGACCGGATCAATATCAATTAAGTAATAATAACGTCGAATAACTGTTAGACAAAAAGCATGTAAGGTTGAGATATTCGCTGTGGGCAATAAAACTAACTGCTTAGTAAAATGCTGTCTTCGTACAGGGTCGCTTTCGCTGTTGACCGCTTCTTGTAATGCCTCTTGAATTCTTTCTTTCATTTCTCTTGCGGCTGCTTCAGTAAATGTCACAATCAGTAATTCATCGATATCAAAACCCATTTTTAATTTTTCAATCACTCTTCGAACAAGCACTGTAGTTTTACCTGATCCGGCAGACGCAGAGACTAACAAATTATCTCCTTGATCGAAAATCGCCTGCCACTGATCATCTGTAAATCGTTCATTTTGCGGTTTTAAAGGAATTTGATTCACTCTTCTTCACTCCTTTTCAATATTCTGCGCAGTGCTTCTTCCTTATCTATTTTCTCCAGACGGTGGTAATTATTTTCTTTCAGCATTACATCAAACGTACAGATGCTTCTGAATGGACAAAATTCGCAGGCAATTCGCTGTTTATCTTTATAAGCTGGGTTCAGCTTGATTTCTCCGGAAGTGATTGCATCTCCAGCTAACCGCATATTTTCCCGATTATGCGCCATGAATAGTTGCAGTTCTTCTTCCGTGAAAAATTTATCTTTGCTGAAACTACCTTTTTGGTATTCATCTTTCGCATTTTTTTTCACTGGATAGATCAGTGATTGTTCTTTTGCTTCCAGTGAATGATCTAGTACTTCTAAAAGAGCGGGATCATCGACAAAAACGCCATCATAACTAAATTTTTTCAATGTATTCTTCTCTACATCATCTGTCTCTGTCAATACAGGATTATGAACATGTAAATAATATGAACCTGCTGGTTTAACAGCCGCCTTTCCAGTCAAACGTACCGCATCCATCAATGCTACGTCTAGATACGTCAATAATTGCATAGCCATGCCATAATAAGCTTCTGTGACATCAAATGAACGTCCACTAGATTTGTAATCAATAACGCTTAACCAAGTGTCTTCTTGTTCAGAAGCTACATCAATCCGATCGATTTTTCCTCGAACGTGGAGTTTACCACCATTACTCAACGGTAATTCCAGACCTGTGATACCTTTTGCTCCAGCAATCTGACCAAATAAAATCTCCGTCTGAAGAGGATGCATGCCCGTATTTTTGCTCTGTTTGTGCAAAGCCCATGCCACTTTTTGAATCGTCTGTCCTAATTGATAGCGGATATAGTTCATTCTTGCAGAACTATCCAATATCTCAAACCGAAGTTCTCCGAACACTTCTTGCAGCACTTTTTCAGTAAAGTCTTTACGCTGCGCATCGGTCATATTCACTAAGGATAATTGGTTTGAAAACAGTAGCTTGAAGAAACGATCCAATGATTCATGATAAAAATCACCTGTTGCTGCGGGAGTCAGACCATAAACAGTTCGTTCTTTCAATTTCAAACCAAATTGCATGAAGTATTTGTATTCACAATTATAAAAATTCTCCATACGTGAAATCGAAGTATAAATTTCTTTTCCATAAAGCTCTTCCGCCATTTTTTCTGGCATCGAAACAGGCACATTCAAATGTTCCTGACTTTCAAAGATTTGTAAAGCAAAATTGCGCCATGAGGAATTCAGTACTAATTCTTTGAGCTTTTGCCAATGCTTTGGTACAGGTTTCTTTTCATCTAAAGCTAATCGATAAATCCTATTGACTGTATTGATTCCGCTTCTGTAAGTTCCTACATAACAATCAGGATCGCTTTCGATCGTCAAATGCTCTTTTCTCTCGACGGGAACTGATAAATATTCTGTGATTCTGCGCAAATAAGGAGACATCTTCAGTGAACCATCTGTGTCATAGCTTTGTGCATAGCTAAGATATAATCGATCCGTTCCGGAAAGAAAAACAAGGTAGGCTTGGAAAGGCTCAAAAGAGATACTTTCTTTGGATGGGTCGAATAAAAACTGTCCATCTGGCAAAGCTTGATTTAATACTTCTCGTTCTTCACTGGACAACAATCCTTTTGTTTCTTTACGGTCTGGAAACACTTGATCATTCAAACCTAATGCAAAAGTGACGGCAGCTTGATTCGGTCGAACTAATTCCAAACGGTTGATTCGCACTTGGTCGATTGCGGTAGGGATTTTACCATAACTTAGATTTTCTAGACCACTCGTAATGATTTCTTGGAACAGTGACCAGTCAAAAGCCGATTCACCATAAATGACTACATATTCATCCAGCAGATCAATCAGCGCTCCCCATGTCTGCTCATGGTTTCTTGCCGCTTCTAAGTTTCCTCTATCTACTTCCTGATTACGCCAAAACAATAATTGTTGCTGTACACCACTTTGGATCAAAAATTGATAAAAAACATTTGCGGCCGCTTGTCCTGTTTTGCTTTTCTTTATTTTTTTAAAAAATGCAGGTACAGATTTCTGAAATAATCGTCTAATCGTATTTGACTGTTCTTCCAGATGCTGTACGTCTTCAATCTGCTCTGCTTCAAAATCATACGCTACAAACTGCCAATCTTTTTCACGCGTCCAGTAAGTGCCTTGATAATTATAAGCAAGTGCGACATTTTCTGTGATGTCCAATTTTTTCCTGAATTCATCTCGTTCTTGTTTCCATTCATCCAGTTCGGTTTCTGTTTCCATCGATAGGAACAATTCCGTCTTGAAAAAACGCATAATATCACTTAATCGATAAGAATAACGGTCAAGAGCGAACAGACTGTTGATCCATTCAATCAGCGGATGATTTTCCATCATTTGTTCTTCATCGATATAAAAAGGAATCGCCATTTCTTGAAAGATTGGTCGAAGAATATTTCCATATAAGGACATATTTTTTGTCAGTACTTGGATATCACGATAACGGTAGTTTTCTTCACTGACTAGCCGTCTGATTTCAACGGCTAACTGTCGGACTTCCTCAGTTGGATTTTCAGCTTCCCACAAATGGAGAGCCTCTTGTTCCCCTAATTTGTGGACGGTTGCTTTCTTTTGGCTGGAAGTCTCTTCCCACATCGTTTGCAGCAACTGCAGCGCTGTCGGACGATTCTGCTCTGGCGCAAAACGATCTACTAATATAGGGACTTTCCGTTCTCTCGCACTTTGAAAAAGACGGAAATAAAGCTTTCCAGTCTCATGAAAGAGCGTAAGTACTTCTGGAAGATCCGCTGTATAAGGACGATCCAACAATAAATCGACAACTAATTGCCCCTTTTCCATCATTGCCTGCAGTAATTGATACTCTTGCCCATTGATTCGGGAAAAACCGCTGACGATAAATTTGACGTTGGTGAAATCTTGTGTCTGCATATAATTTGCTAGTATAGCCAGTGCATCTTCATTTGATAGGGCACGTTCGGTCAATTCGCTGTCATAAGCTGAAAAAATCAGCTTCAAGTCTTTCATTTTAAGTTGCTGGTCTTCTGCATTCGGTGAATCACCAAATAAAAGCATCAAGTCTTCCGGTTGAATATTCCCTATGCGCAATTCACTATAGAGTTCTTGCAATTGGCGAATAAATCCTCTTTTATTGATTTCTCCGCGAAAGATCGTTAATTCTTCCTCATGTTTTTCTAAAATCTGTCGCAAGATCATCGCAGATCCGGATTCTGATAACTCATTTCCTGTAAGAAGGGTTGTCTGTTGCAGCAAATACCAAGCCAGACGGTAAAAACTGAATACTTGAACATTTGTTGTGCTGAAAGCTTTTTTCCCACTTCTTCTTCGCATCTCCGCTAAAATTTCTTGTTCCTGTTCGAATTTGCTGTAATTGGGAACAAGGAAAAATACTTGGTTGCTTGCATCCTGGTCGAGCCAAGCTGACGCTTCGTCGATCAAGACTTGACGGTGATCTTTTTTCCCGTTTCCAAGAATAAATTGTAAAGACATGCTTTTCCTCCTTCAACACATGATACGGTGCTTCTTTATTATATCAAAAAATACTGAACATTTGTTCTATATTCTTCAAATTATATACTTTTATGGTTCTGATATTTCTATCTTTTTTGAGTATACGCAAAAAGACAGGAATCGCTACAAATAAGCAATTCCTGTCTTTTCGTGAGTTGATTAATGGATAGATCCCATTAGTTTTTTGATTGGTTCTTTCACAGTAAATAGCAAGATACCACCAACGATTGCTACTGCACCGATAATACCGAAGTAGGCAGATTCTGTTCCCGGTGTGTAGAAGCGTGCAATTTGTGCATTGATTGCTTGTGAAGAAGCATCAGCTAAGAACCAAATAGCGATTGTTTGTGATTCAAATGCTCGTGGTGCTAATTTCGTTGTTACAGACAAACCAACTGGTGAAAGACACAATTCAGCAATAACCACGATGAAGAAACTTCCTAACAACCACAATGGACTTACTTTTCCACTTGTCCCATAAAGCATACCTGGCAACATCAATAGTAAGTATGATAATCCTGCAAACAAAAGACCAAGAGAGAATTTCACTACTGTAGATGGTTGGCGTTTGCCAAGTTTTGTCCACATTGTTACAAATACCGGCGTCAAAATAAAGATGAAAATCGGATTCAATGATTGATACCAGCTTGCTTGGATCGTCACACCAAATAGTGTAGATTGCGTACGTTCACTAGCAAATAAAGCTAAGATAGATGAACCTTGTTCTTGTAATGACCAGAAAATGATTGCTGCAAGGAATAATGGGATGTACGCCCATACTCTTGGTTTTTCTTCAGCAGTTACATCTTTTGAAGTCAACATTTTGATAAAGTAATACAACGGTAAGATAATCCCCAATACACTGATTGTATTGACAAAAAAGTCGATTGTCAGATGACCAGTTAATTGTGCCCCACCGAATACTGCAACGATAACAACAAGTGCGATGATCAAGTTACGGATGAATCCTTTACGTTCCTCAGTTGTCAAAGGATTCGGCGGTGTAGTACCCACTCCGTCTAATGTCTTGCGTCCTTGGATGATGTATTGTAATAATCCAAAGAACATCCCAATAGCAGCTAAAGAGAACCCTAAATGGTAGTTATATTCTTGACCGATTGTCCCAACGATTAGTGGTGCTAATAATGCTCCTAAGTTGACACCCATGTAAAAAATCGAAAATCCTGCATCTCTTCGCAAATCAGTCTTTGAATAAAGATGTCCGACCATGCCAGAAACGTTTGGTTTCAAAAAGGCGGTTCCGATAATAATCAATGCCATTGAAACAAATAATGTACTTACACCAAATGGTAAAGCCAAGACGATGTGTCCAAGCATAATGAAGACTCCACCAAAGAATACAGTGCGTTTTGCTCCTAACACTCGGTCAGATACCCATCCGCCGACGATACTAGACATATAGATCAGCGATCCGTATATCGACATGATAGCTAATGCTGTTGCTCGTGGTAATCCAAGTCCCCCGTTGGCAACTGTATCGTACATATAATAGATAAGTAATGCACGCATACCATAATAACTAAATCGTTCCCACATCTCAGTGAAGAACAAAGTTGACAATCCCTTCGGCTGCCCGAAGAAGCCCTTGTCTTGCTGTTTTTCCATAATCTATACCCCAATTCTTTAAATTTTCAGAAAATATTATACATCTTTACCGAAAAATTTAACTAAAAAACTTATTTAAGAAATATAAACTAATTTTCTATAAAAACAAGTAATTTTTAATGGCAATATCATAAAAAAAAGAAGATAGAGATTTAATAATTATATATCAGCTGTTTTTTTCAAATAAGCAAAAATTCCTAAAACACAGCAATGAAAGCGATAACCAAGAAAATCCTTTTCTGACGATTTCCCTTATTAAAATTGTTTTTTTAACTTCGCTTATTTTTTGTGAGCATATCTGTTTACTTACTTTTTGTAAGATGATATACTTCATTTCGTAATCAATTAAAAAAACGCAAAACGCAAATCAAAGGAGAAATTTTATTATGACAACTTTTACTGACACTTTAAAAAAACGCCGTTCAATCTATCATCTAGGACGTAACGTTTCACTTTCTAATGAAGAATTGACAGCTTTGATCAAAGAAGCAATTAAAGAAAGCCCAACTGCTTTCAATGCTCAATCAACACGCGCGGTTATTCTTTTCGGAGACGCACATGAAAAACTTTGGGAAATCACTGAAGAAGCACTTCGCCCATTGACTCCAGCAGAAGCTTTTCCAAATACACAAAACAAATTAGCTGGTTTCAAAAATGGTTATGGTACAGTATTATTCTTCAAAGATACTGACGTGGTAAAAGGTCTACAAGAACAATTTGAATTATATGCAGACAACTTCCCAGATTGGTCAGAACAATCAAACGGAATCGCAACAGCGAACACTTGGGTAGCATTAGTTGATAAAGGATTGGGCGCAAACCTGCAACATTACAACCCAGTTATTGACGAAGCAGTTGCAAAAGAATGGAATATCCCTTCAAACTGGAAACTACGTTCACAATTAGTATTCGGTTCACCAGAAACACCAGCTGGGGAAAAAGAATACATGAACGATGCAGATCGCTTCCGTGTATTCGGATAATTTTACTTGAAAAAAACAGAGGTTGTGACAAACATCTTGTCGCAACCTCTGTTTTTTATTCTGGATCGATCATGATATCGATCTCCGCCTCATCGTTCAAGCGTTGGGACAAAAATGGAACTAATTCTTCTAATGATGCAGAAAATTTCAGCATCGGTCCCCGCCACCCGTTTCGGAAAAAATTCATTTTTACAATTTTGGAACCTTTTGGTTGGTACAACACGATTTTATTGATTTCAGAAAAAGGAACACCTTTTTTATCAAAGCTATTCAAGACAAGCCCTTCTTCTGTAATTCCTCGACTGTCCAACAAAAAACTAATAAAAATCATCGCTGACAAAATCCCTTTTGCCAATTCATCTGCTGTAGGCTGACTGATGAGTGTGTACCAAATGACTAGTACTACTAAGAATGGTATGACCAAGTAGACCCATCGATTCCGAACAGTCCGATAAATAATTTCTTTTCGCACCAGCCAAAGAAATAAGAACATAACAACAACGAATAAAAACAATAGGACCGTAAAAAATGTTACCATGACAACTCGCCTCGCTTTTTCTTCTCCTGAAAACAGGAAAAGAATACTGATTTACCTTCTCAAAGAAATTGGACTTGCAGCACGCCGCACGTCCAATTATTTTCTTTATTCAAATGTATCATATTTTGCAACAACCATGCTTGCTTTTTCATCTAATAACTCTTGATCCTCTGCAGCACATTGGGCAACTTTGACCACGGCACAGTTTGTCATTTTTGATACAACTTCACCAACGACCGTTTTTGTAAAGCCAATTGGTTTGCATGCATATTGTTCTCCTAAATTAATCATTTCTTCCGTCATCAAAATCCTCCTAAACTGCTGGAACTTTTCTCCATATTACAATTGCTATTTTTTGGAGATTTAACTATTTGATTTTTTGTTTACAGTCAAAAATCAACCTTACAGGCATTATAGCGTACTGTTTTCGTTTTCACAATTAAAACAGCTGTTGTATCTAGAAGAATTTTTTCTAAAATAATAAATAATATTCCTCAAAAACTGATTATTTCTTACATATTTAAATAAAATACTTCCCTTCCCAATAAAAATACACTTATAATAGGAAAGATAAACAGCTGAAAAGGGAGATTTCCAATGAAGAAAAAAACATTAAAAAAACTATTGTTTCTAGGAGGTACAGCTACTCTTTTATTAAGCGGTACAAGTTATTACCTACATATCCATTCTCCAGAACATACAATGAATACTACACAAAAAAGTTCAACACAAAAAACGAAAAAAACAAAAGAGAAAGCAGAAGTTTTGCTAGATGTTCCATTAGAGAGCCAGTTTGACTCTCCTTCTCTAGAAAATGGCTGCGAGGTCACTTCGCTTTCCATGCTTTTATCTTTTTATGGTTATGAAACGACTAAAAACCAGTTAGCTGAACAATTGGATTACGTCCCTGTTTTCAATGCAGATGGGACTCATGGCGATCCTAATGAAGGATTTGTTGGAGATATCAGTGGCGGAGACTGGGCTATGGGCGTCTATGTCCCTCCTATTGCCTCTCTTGCTCAACAAATCGTCCAAACGGATTATCATACTTTTCCAAAAACAGACGCTCAACTAGATGATATCAAAAAAGCTCTATCTAAAGGAAATCCTGTATGGACTTCCGTGACTATCAATTTTGAAGTCCCTGATGAAACTGATTTTATGACTTGGACAACAAACAACGGAGAAGTAAGAGTCACTCCACTTGTTCATGCTTGTGTAGTCACTGGATACGACAAAGAGAATATTTACGTCAACGACCCCTATGGCGTAAAAAATCGAGCAGTACCGATCAATGATTTTTCGGCCATTTTCACTGCAATGGGCGGACAAATGCTAACTTTGGAGAAAAGCTAGTAATTAAAGTAAAAATCCCTTATACTCTAGATACCGAACCTTTGAAGGGAGCACAGATAATGGAAAAATTCACTCATAAAAAAATGGATCCAAATGAAATTCCGATTATTTTTGTCCGTGACCGCAAAGGAAATGTTCAAGGTAAAGTTTCTATTAATGAGTGGAACGAACGGCGCAGACCTGCTACCCTCAATGAACTAGAAATCAAACTGTATCGTCAAGCTCTTGTCTATTATGGAGACCAAGAGTATGGAAAAGCAATCGATTTATTAAAATTTCTAATCGCTCGAACAGAGTACACCCACTTTGAATATATCGAGCGTTTAGCAAACATTTACCATATCATGAATGAACCTGTCAAAGAATATCAGTTGCTTGACTCCGTCTTGTCAGTAGCAGAGCGGATTGCCCTTCCTGCTGGACTGGAAAAGAAACTAGTGCGTCGCCTTTTACGAGTAAAACAACAACTATCTGATCAAGAAAAATAACTTGCGTTTTTTTAGAAAAGTGCTATGATTATTTTGTTGAATAAATGGGATGTAGCCAAACTGGTAAGGCACTTGACTCTGAATCAAGCAATTGTAGGTTCGAACCCTGCCATCCCAATTTGATGAGCTTGTTGATAAGAAATGAACCCCTGAAAAAAGAATGATCTTTTTTCAGGGGATTTTGGAATATTTTTATTATTTATTATTTAGTTTACATAATTTTATTATAATCAACAATTAAATCTGTAGCACTCATACAGTAGATTTAGCCAATAATTGCTAATGCTTTTTCCGGAACTTTTTCTCTAGGAACTTCTTCATACGTTTCTATGTGTGCTCCTTTATTGCTGATTTTCAAATAATGATTTTCTTTTAACACAGAAAGTCCATTAAATTCAATTGTTCGTTCTTCCCCATCGGCATTAGCAGCTTTTTGAACATACCTTGCCGTTCCATGTTCATTTACTTCCTCTGGTTTTTGTGTTTTTACATAGACCTCACCTTTTTCAACTAATGGATTTAGTTGGTCAAGTATACCAGGGATTTCCCCGTAACTTCCTTCAGTATAGTATTTCAGTCCAAATAGCAAAATACCACTAATCGCCGCCAATCCTATCAAATATTTAATCACTTTCATCTTTCTACCTCCTTGTTATATATCCAGTATATGGGGCAATTAGAGAAATTCCATCCGTCCTAAGTTGGAGATTTTTCTCCTACTTTAGAAGCGAGAAACAAGTGTTTTTTTAGCAAAAATGATCGTTATTTGATATTATGGTGATGTGGATAATTTAGATTTTCTCGCTTTATCCATGGAAAAAAATCAAGTTGATGGCAAAGGATGTGTTCAAAATGAATCAAGAAGAATTATTTCAAAAAGTCAAGGAAATGATAAAAGGCGGCAACTTCGACGGCGCAAAACGATTTATCGAAGAACATAAAGAACAACTAGGTCCTTACAAAGAGAAAGCACAAAATCTTCTAAAAGACGTAAATATCGACAGTGTGAAAGACAAGTTCAAAAATCTATTTAATAAGTAGGAATTTTCATTTGTGGAACACCGTTTGTCCAGAAGAAGGGACTGTGACACGACTTTTGTCACAGTCCCTTGTTTTTCCTGAATCATCCTTACTAAAATAAGCGTGTCGGATCATAGTGATAAGTCACATTGCCGTTCAGCGATGCTTTTCCTACCACATATTTACGATTCTCCAATTTCAGCCATGCTTCTCGAAAAGCCATCAATTCTTCTCTTTTTACATCGATTTTTTCGATTTTTCCATCAATCAAATCTTGGATAAGTTGTTCATATGGATTCATTTTTTTCCTCCATTTACTGTTAATCAATAAGTTGTAAAAATAGGTTCATATGCCTTTTTAGTATCCAGATCTTCTCTGACTTTGACTGTCGTATAAATAATTTTTTCTACTGGGATACTATAATAACTACCTTCACCGTTATTGAATCGGTGAACGTCTTTCTTTGCTAAAATACCATTGATTTTATTCGTCAGTACACGTTGTTCGACACTATTGCTTACAACATAGTAAATCACCCGAATATTATTGATTAAATGCAAATCGATTTCTAACACTACATGATCCATGAAAATTCCACTCCTTCTTTCACTTTGATTATAGCAATTTTCCCCTATAAATTCAAAATCAATACATATTTTACTGGATAAATCCATAGAACTGCTTGCGCCTTCACGCACAAAGTGTTATTTTGTATCTTGGACTTTATTTATTGGAGGCAATAGTATGATCGCGATCGGTCAGTTCGTTTTTTATATTCCTTTTTTTATTATGCTAAGCATTCTTTTCTATTACATAAAATGGACGAAAAAGAAGTTTTCAGTTTTACTGGCCTCTTTACCTGCCGTATATTTTACTTATCAGATTTTTTCTTTTAGACATTGGGAAACAACATCTGTATTAGTGATACACATCATCGAATTGACGCTTGCAGTAGTTTTTCTAATCATTTGGATCTATTTTTTATATAAAAATCAGAATTGAATCCTAGCAGTTTCAAAAGAAAACGATTAAAGATCAGCAGAGATTTGCTGTATCTTTAATCGCTTTTTTCTATTCTGTGATACCAAAAAAATGTTTGAATCGATGAAGAAGCGTTCCTTGTTTTAATTCTATAAATTCTTGTGCAATCGGATATTTTTCTTCCAAATTTTCTTTGTTCTTTTCAATCAGACTTTTTGCTTCTTCATATTTTTTATCTGCACATAATACTTTTACTTCCTGTAAAACTTTTCCTGCTTCCATTTACCTCACCCTCTTGCCTTTTTTATGGCTTTAAGTTTGATTTAAGCTATACGCATTATTCTATATTCATCCCAAATAACCTTTTTTCATTTTTTACTCCTCGAACCAATCAGTTTTCTAAAGACTGATTGGTTCATCTTTTTTATTTTTCATCCATTTTATGCTGCTCTTCTGCTAATTTGTCTAATGTTTTAATGGATGTGACAGTTTTCGCATAATCATAGCTGTATAATTCTGTAAATTTATCAGGCAGAACAAACCACGCTGGATGGTAGCCGTTCGCAGTGATCGGGAATCCTTTGTCTTGTTGATTATCTCCATCCCACCTTACAGCAACACCTTTTTTTCCTTTCCACTTTATTAAAGCAATCGAGTATCCTTTTTTTGTTTGTGTGCCGTCTTCAATAATTGCTAAAATTTCTATTTTTTCTTTTGGTGCACGAACTTCTTGAGGGCGAACCATTTTCTATTCCTCCCTTATCTAATTACTTCACGACCAATACACTGCAAGGGGCATGTGAAACGACATAAGAAGCGGTCGATCCGACTAGTGCTTGTTGTATAGCTCCTTTTCCTGTCGCTCCCATAACGATCAAATCAATATTTTCTTGTCCAGGGATGACATTGGCAATCAAATTTCTTGGATCTCCAGTTTCAACTATTGCATGGATCTCAGCAATGCCGAACTCTTTGGCATCATTGATTTTTTTCAGCATGGCTACTTCTGTTCTTTGTTTTTCATCTGCATAGATTTTTGAAAAGGCATAGGCACTATGGGTCAGCTCAACTTTGTTGATGATTGACACGATAAATAAGTGGGCTTCATTGTCCTTTGCTAAGTCAAGGGCTTCAGCGAACGCTTTGATCGATTGTCTTGATCCGTCAACTGCTACCATGATGTTCTGGTATCTCTTACTCATTGGAACCGCCTCCTTTTTCTTTTATTGTAACATCTCAAGCAAAAATACAAAAAATATACGCAATGTGTAAATAAAATGATGATTAATAGCAATTTTTTTCAAGTTATTTATACATTTCTGTTCTCATCAGAACACTTGTTCTAAACCTATCATTTCTGCATTATGTGGAATTTCTCATCATTTTTCACATGAGATGAACATCATTCTG